>CALVTD010000001.1 GCA_944359935.1 uncultured Clostridia bacterium
CCGCCAAAACAGCGCCTTAAAATCATGCTTGGCAAAACCGTTGCCATAAACGCACCGCCCACGGCAAAAATCATACCGCCAAGAATTATCCACCCTATGTTTTTTGTTACGATAAGGTTGTTTTTGGAGTGAATGTAAAGCGAAAACACCGCCATAAACAAAAAGGTTAACAAATTTATGCCCTGGCTTAATTGCTGGTCGAAATGCAAAAAAATTGTAAGCAAAGGAATAAGCAATGTGCCTCCGCCCATTCCCAGGCCTCCAAAAAAACCACCCAAAATTCCAAACAAAATTTGCAAGAAGATGCTCATATAATCAGCCTAATCCCTCCCACTAACATTATCACGGCAAAAATTATGCGCAAGGTTTTTGACGGAATATATTTAAGCGCAAACGAGCCCGCAATTCCGCCCACTAAAACGCCCAGTCCCACTGTTAAAAGTGGCAGCGACTCTATCGCACCCTTGAATATGTAAACCGCGCAACTGATTAGCGACAGCGGAAAAATAACAGCAATCGCGGTGGCGTGTGCGCGCTTGTTATCCAGCCCCAACCCTTTTTCAAGAGTTGGCACACAAATCATGCCTCCGCCTCCGCCAAAAAATCCATTCAAAAACCCCACTATGCCGCCTAAGAGCACCAGCATAATTTTCTTTTTCCACGAAGTTTTAGATTGACTAGGCTGTTTGGCCGCATCTTTTTTGCGTTGCATGCAATTATTATAAATATTTAATTAAAAAATATTTGATTATTGATTAAATTTGTTGTATACTAAAACGTAACATTAACTTAAAAAAGGTGTGCTTTATGACAAAGAAAAAATCATTACTTACAACAATATTCCTTTTAATCATTTCCCTGCTGTTGCCTCTGGCATTTATGGCAGCACTTCCAACCAAAATTTCAGTTAACGCAGCAAGCACTGGTGAAGAATACAGTGAAAGCGTTTCTATAATCAATTCAAGTTTTAACGCAATCTCCTCTACATACTATGAAGGTGATTTTTCTGGCTGGACAAGAAGATGGGGCAACACTGGTGCAAGAACAATGATAATTGACATTCAAAACAGGTTTGACAACTATTCTTCCTCCACCTACTATCTTCAAAGCAACCCTGGCAAAGTTGGCAACGACAACAAAATTTTAATGATTAACTCAGCCAACACCTCGCCTAACGCTGACAGTTTTAACCCAAGAGAGTTAAGCGAAGGATATATTTCCGACAGCATCTCACTTTCAGCCAACTCTTATTACGAATTTCAGGTTTCAATGAAAACACAGTCATTCAGCGAGGCCAATCCTTTTGGTTCTATTTACATCTCTGGCTTAACTGACGAAAATGGCGACGACATTGACGTGAGCGTTGAATACCAAACCGCCTCCAACTGGACAACTTACTACTTCTACATCGCAACTGGCGATGAGGCGCAATCGGTTACTGTTGACCTGTGGCTTGGCACCGAAACTCGCCCATCAACAGGCGTTGTGTTCTTTGACGAAGTAAGAGCGGTTCAACTTTCACAAAACGCTTTCTACAAAAACATGCAACTTAACGACGAAAGCGGAATTTCCTATGTTTTGGCTGACAGCATTGAAGACAGAAACATAATTGACACTGACAACCTTAACTTCAACTTTGAAAAAAGTTTGGAAGGTTCCATTAACAACTTGGTTGACTGGAATGTTACCTCCTCATCAGTAGGCGGACATGCACAGATTTTAAACTTGAACCAAGGCGCTTTTGAGGACACAACTGGCTTTGCATACCCTGGCAGCGACTTTTCAGCAAACAACACTCAGGCTTTGGCACTGTGGGCCACTGACAGCAATGTTACAGTAACCTCTCAGCCATTTGAAATTAAATCGCTTGGGTTATATAAAATCACTTTAAATGTTAAAACCAGCGAACTTACCGCAGGCGACTTCACTGTTTCAATAAACGAAACAAACGCAATTAAAGATGAGTTTAGTTACCTTTCCTCATACGAACTTGGCAGCGCAACTTCATCCTCAATCACAGAAAACAGTTCCAACAATTTTCTAAACGGCTACACACAACTCACTTTCTATGTTCAAGGTCATGACAGATACAATTCGCAGGTTGAACTTTCATTAAACCTTGGCACAACCGAAACACCTGCAACCGGCGCTGTTATTGTTGACAATATCACAGTTGAAGTTGTAAGCAGTGAGGATTTCTCCACAGATGGCAACATTTTGCAACTTGCAACCGCCTCTGCTGGTGAAACATTGTTCACAAACGGATATTTTAACAGTGCAAACAACCAAACCAACTCGCTCGACCTGCCTATCGCACCTGCTGACTGGACAATTTCACAACCTGAAAACAACGGCGTTCAAGAAGCAGGAATTATAAATGTTTATTCCAAATACTTTGACGAATACGACTTTGAGTGGGCAAATTCACTTGCAAACCCTGGTTCACCTGATTCTTATTCCTCAACAGACGATGTAAACAACATTTTAATGCTTTACAATCAAACCAGCAATTATCAGTCAATCACCTCTTCAACCTTCTCTTTGGAGGCAAACACCTACTATTCTTTGACTTTTAGATACAAAACCTTAGGCAATGCTTGGTTTAATGTTAGATTGACTGATGACGACAACATCGTGCTGTTAAACCAAACTCAGGTTTCAAACAACGATTGGTCAACCTATCAATGCTTTATTTACACAGGCGAAGGCGCATCAACCTCACAAATCACCATTGAATTTGGCACAGAGGACGACCAAGTTTCAGGCTATGCATTCTTTGATAACTTTAAAATTTCCACAGCGACTGCTGAGCAGTTTGATGCCGCCGATGTGCAAATAGACCTTTCTGGCTTTATGCTTAACCTTGACCCTAACGAAGAAATCGTAAGCAACATCACCTCTTCAAACGCATATGCTGGCAGCATTTCTTCTGGCGATAGTGACGCAGCAAAAGGCGGAATAATTAAAGGCGAAGGAAATGACGCTTTTGAATATGTAAATGAAGAAGGCGAAATTCTGCCTATCGATGATGGCAGCCTCACAAAAAATGTACTTGTAATTCAAACCGACAAACCTTCAACTTACACGCTCACTTCCAACTTCACAATTTCCGCAGACGCCGACACCGCTTACTATGCCCTCACTTTCAGGCTGCTCACCTCCTTCCCGTCATATCCTGGCTCACACATCCATGACGATGAGGAAGTTGACACAAACTTTGGCGTTACAATAGGCTTAAACGATTTTGATAAAATTCAAGGCCTTAAATCAAGCAATGGCTGGACGGAATACACAATTCTGTTTAATGTAACGGAAGATAAAGATGTTGCCTTCACTTTCAGCCTTGTAAGCGATTGCAGAGACACAACCGGCTATGCCTTCTTAACAGATATTGCTTGGACGGAAAGCGACGCTGAAACTTACAATTCAGCAAGCAGGCAAACTGAGTTTAACCAAACACTTTTCACAACTTCGGCCTCTGCTTCAACCGACACAGACGATGGCTCTGGCGACAGCGACTCAACTGACACCACCACCGACGACAACTTGGATGAAACATTGTGGCTGCTTATCCCTTCAATCATTCTTGCTGTTGCACTGATTTTTGCCATTGTGGCATTTGCACTTAAACATGTTAAGTTCAAAAAAGCACAAAAAATCACAAAGCAAAATTATGACCGTGATGAATCACTGCATGCCGACATAATCACAAACCAAGCAAAACAAATTCAAAAGGCAGAGATTGAAAAAGTCGACATCCATATGGAAAGCATAAAATCACAGATTGCAGAACTTGAACAGCAAAATAAAGAAACCATTGCTAAATCAAGAGAGCAAGGCAAAGTTACCTCTTCGGTTGAAAAACAGTTTAGAAGTTTTGCTCAAAAACGCGCTGCATTGCAAAAAACATTGGATGAACTTGGCGAACACAAGGCATTCATTGAAACAAAAGACTATTTAATCACAATTGAAAAGCGCATACTTGCAAGCAAGAAAAAGCAATCAAAACAACCTAAAAAATAAAAAGAACCTTTAAAAGGTTCTTTTTTTAATCGTCATCATCCTCGTCGTCATCGTCATCATCGTCGTCGTCATCATCATCAAAATCAAGGTCATCATCCAAATCTTCGTCGATGTCGAGGTCGTCATCGTCAAAGTCCATATCATCGTCAAAATCGCCGTCTAAAATGTCGCCGTCATCAAGGTCGGTAACCGACGCCATTTCGCCTGTTTCTTCGTCTGGCGAAACATAGTCGTCTTCCTCATCACGGTCGATATACTTGGTCCAATCAGTGTTCACTTCGCCATCTTCGGTTTGATGCTCTTTCAAGCAACTTGAACACATAATCTCATCTGGCTGAATGTAATTTGTTTTGCAGATTGGGCAAAGTTCCAAATCCAAATCGTCTACATAATCATCTTTATTAGATAATTCTGCTTGGCACACAGAGCAAAGTTTTTCACCTTTTTTAATAAAGTTAAGTTCGCATCTTGGGCAACGTTTGTATTCAGGTTTTTTCATAGAAATTCTCCTCCAAAAATCTAATGCCATTATACTTATATGTAAGCGTTATGTCTAGCAAATTAGGCATGTTTTTTAAAAAAATTTTAATAAATTTTTGCTTAGTTTTCCTCTGCGGCAGAACGCCTGATATATTTAATTACAATGTCTTTTGCCGCTATCAAATTACCTTCTTTTTCGGCTTTGTTTGCCACCTCCAAAAGCGTCTGTGGCTGGATTGATATAATATATGGCAAAAAGCCCTCTTCTGCCAAACAAAACTTGCGTTCGCTGCCTTTAAGCACATCTGCTGCCGATAAAAGATGCTCGTCTACAATCTTGTTTGCAGTTTTGTCATAGGTCGCGCCATAGAACAGCCCGCTTTGCGCCTTCATGTAGCAAGTGAACTTGCTTTTTGGTTGATAATCCTTAATCACCTGCGCCGCCATAAGGTCAAGCGTAGGAATTAGAACAACCTTCTTTTTTGGCAGACCCGCGCAAAAGCCTTTAATCAGCGCTGCACCTATTCTAAGCCCAGTGAAAGAGCCAGGGCCAATAACAAGCCCAAAATTTCCAACATCTTCAAGTGAAATATCGTTTTTGGTTAAAATCTGGTCAATTTCCTGCATCATTTTTTCGCTTTGTTTGCAGTCAGCCTCAATTTCGCAAAATTGGGTTACCTGCTGAGTTTGCAGTGCAATGATTGCAGTTTTTGTTGCCGAAGAAATTACAAGCATTTTTATCCCCTTTTAATAATCTCAATCTGTCTTTGAGTATCGTCAATTTTTTCTATGTTTATTTTATAGTCCCAATCTCTCACCAAATTCTCCGCCTGCTGCGGCCATTCAACAATGCTTACGCCTTGCAATTTGTCATGCTCAAAATATTCGTCAAAACCCAGCATTTCCGCCTCTTCTGGGCTTGTTAATCTGTATAGGTCAAAATGATAAATGGGCATCTTTCCGCCGTCATATATGTTCATAATGGTGAAAGTTGGGCTTGTTACAAGCATCTTGCATTTCAAGCCCTTTGCAAACCCTTTCACAAAATGAGTTTTGCCTGCGCCAAGGTCGCCTTGCAAAATGATTATGCACGGCGTTTTGATTGATTTTGCAAATTTAGCGGCAATAGCCATGGTTTGCTTTTCACTTTTGCTCAGCATGTTTTGCCCTCCTTTTTTCCAGCCATAGAATGCCCAAAAAAGCAATCACTGCGCCTATTATAGCCCCAACCAAAATGTCTGTCAAATAATGCAAGCCTAAATACAACCTGGAAACAAAAGTAAGCAGAGTAAGAATGCTCATTCCTGTGGCCGCAAGCGTTCTATATAGTGGCTTTTTTGTTGCAGTAAACACAAAATAACACAAAAATATGCTTAATATAACCACGCATAGCGCATGTGATGACGGCATGCTTTCACCAATGGTTTGTGTAAGGTTTACAATCTCTGGATGAGTTACATATGGCCTATCCCTGCCAATTATCCATTTAAGTAAATAGTTCAATCCCACGCCGCCCAAAAAGCATACACCGAAAACATATGACAACTTTCTGTTCAATATGAAAAAAATTAAAAATAAAATAATAAATCCCAAATAACTGCCAAGCAGTGAAATCATTTCAAAAAAAACTGTCAAGCCCTCGCTTGCCACACTTTGCAAAGCAACGATAAAGTCAATCTCAAATTGCATATGATTATTTTATCAAAAAAAATAAAAAAAACCAAACAAAGCGCCTGTTTATTTGGTTTTTCGCGCAATCAACAGCCCGTCTTCAATTTCAAACACCTCACTTTCAAAATCGCTGTCACTGGTAACTTGGCTGATGAATTTTTTTAGGTTGTTTACAATTGTTCGATGTTTGTGCTTAACCGTTTGCTCAGCAACATAACCGTGAAAACTTATGTCATCGGCAAGCAAAATTCCACCTTTGTTTAAAAGGCTTTTTAAATACGGAAGATATTTGGCGTATTGCCCTTTTGCACCGTCTAAAAAGATGAAATCAAATTTCTCGCCCTGGATTTCAAGCATACATATGGCATCCATGGCATCGCTTTCAATCAATCTCACCCTATCCGCCACCTGCTCATCTGTGAAGGTTTGTTTGGCAATGGCTGCATTTTCGGCGTTCTTTTCAATCGTGCAAAGTTCCGCCTCTTTACAGCATTGCAGCATAACGGCCCCAGAGTATCCATAAAATGTGCCCACTTCCAAAATTTTTCGCGGCGCATTTTGACGCAAAAGAGCGCAAAGCACTTCTTCGCTTTTAGGCCTAATTATTGGCAGATATTTGGTTTGAGAAAGTTGTTTTATTTGCGATAGTTTCATTAGTCCAAGGTTACGATTGTTATAATCATAGGTCTGCGTTTTGTTCGTTTAAAGATGAAGTTAGAGATGTTTCGCCTTATGGTGCTTTTGATTACCGCTGGCTCCATTCCGCGCAAATCCTGCTCTTTAAGCGAAGCGATGATTGCCGCTTTGGCGTCTTGAACAAAGGCGTCCATTTCATCTTGATACACCACCCCTCTGGTGATGATAAACGGCTCGCTGGAAACGCATCCGCTCACATTGTTGATGTTTACAACAACAACGCAAATGCCCTCTTCCGAAAGTTGTTTTCTTTCTTTAAGCACATTACTGTCCATGTCTCCAATGCCGATGCCGTCCACAAGGCGCTGCCCAGCAGTAACAAAGCCCGACTGCTTGATTGAATTTGGCCCAAGTTCCACCTGCATGCCAAGTGAAGGCAAAACAATATTGCGCTGCTCCATGCCAAGTTGCTGAGCAAGTTGAGAGTGCATTTTAAGGTGCCTATACTCACCGTGGATTGGAATAAAGAACTCAGGTTTAGTAAGCGCATGTATGGTTTTAAGTTCTTCTTGGCAAGCATGTCCCGAAACATGCACATCGGCAAGTTCATCATAAATCACATCGGCGCCAAGTTTATACAATGCGTTGATAACATTATAAACCGATTTTTCATTGCCTGGAATAGGCGAAGCAGAAAACACAATCAGGTCGTTTTCACGCAGTTGAATTTTCTTAAACTCGCCCGCAGCCATTCTTGTAAGCGCGCTCATTGGCTCGCCTTGGCTGCCCGTGGTGATGATTAAAAGTTCGTTATCGGCATACTTATCAATTTTGTCGATGTCTACAATGTTATCTTTGTTGTATTTCAACTCGCCAATTTTCATTGCCACTTCACTGATGTTTATCATGCTTCTGCCAGTGAAGGCAACTTTTCGCTTATATTTTTCAGCCAATTCCAAAATTTGCTGCAAACGGTGAATGTTGGAAGCAAAGGTTGCAATAAACAGCCTTTTTGACTGATTTTTTTCAAAAATTGTGTTGAGGGTTCTGCCAACCGAGCGTTCGCTCATGGAATAGCCCTTTCTGCAAACGTTGGTGCTTTCGCAAAGCAAAAGTTTAACGCCACGCTTGCCAAGTTCGCCAAAACGAGGAAGGTCGGTCATTGTGCCATCAATAGGCTCAAAGTCTATTTTAAAATCGCCAGTGTGAATGATGTTGCCCACAGGTGTTGTGATGCACAATGCAAGCGAGCCAGCGATTGAGTGGCTTACTTTAATAAATTCAATGGTAAAAGATCCAAGTTTTAAAACATTTTTTGGTTTAACAGATATGGCTTTATATTTAATCTTGTCAAACTCCTTCATTTTGTTTTCAACAAGCGCCAAAGTCAGCCTTGAACCATAGATTGGCACATTCAAGTCTTTAAGCACAAACGGCAGCGCGCCAATATGGTCTTCGTGGCCGTGCGTTAAAATTATGGCTTTAACTTTGTCTCTGTTTGCCAAAAGATAACTGATGTCTGGAATAACAATGTCTACGCCAGGCAATTCCTCACCTGGAAATGTTAATCCTGCGTCAATTACGATGATTTCATCGTTATATTCAATGGCGGTCATATTTTTTCCAATTTCACCCACACCACCAAGGAAGGTGATTTTTACTTTATTGTTCATTTTTCTCCTTTTAAAATAATAAAATTTTTGCGGCAAAAAGCCGAAAGTTACAAATTAAAAATTATGCAAAAAAGCATGTTATAACAAAAATTTTGCTTTTGTGATTGTGTCTTGTTCTTCAAGTTTTTTGGAAGAGAGAACTGTGTCTTTATCCACATAATAACGCATGCCCTGGCATGAGAAGAAATTCATGATTTCAAACATTGAACTTACAACATTGAAAATTGGAACAAGAATTATAAGGCTAACCACTCCAAGCCCAAGTGCCAACAAAATTACGGCAAAATAGGTTGCAATGCAAAACAGTAGCGACCTTGCCGAGCCCCTTGCCACCGCTTTGATGCCAATGCCAAAAGCGTTGTAAACATTCTCACCGCTAACAACCATGGCTGGTGCCCAACCCATCGTCAAGAATTGCTTTACTGAAAGAATGATTGTTGCAATAATCAAGAAAACAAATGGCATAGCAAGCGCAAATTCACTGCCGTTTACAGTTAAAAGCAAATAGAATATTCCGGCCGTAAGCACATTGAAAGGCAGGCAGAAAAGCGTTCTAAAAAACGCATAGAGCGCAGATTTTTTCATTGTCCTAACCCAAGTGGACGCAAAGCCATGTTTTGCGTGAGAGGACATGTAGCCATACATCATTTCATTGACAACATATCTGCCAATGTTCATGAAAAATGGCCTAACCAAAAACAGAATAACACTGATATAAATGCCCACTGCAAGGTATTGAGTAAACAGCGTTGTCAGCGCGCTGATTAGCACATCAATCACGCTGATAAAAGTTACGGCTATATTATTTCCATAAAACAGCCCTGCCAAAACAAAATCTTGCATCAAAGACGCATTCCAATTTTCAACAACAATATCTTTTAAAACATTGTAAAAAGGCGCGATTAGGCCAATCACAATTGCCCAAACGATAATGCGATAAAAAATCAGTTTCCACGTTTTGTCAAAATTTGCAAACGAGATTTTTAGGTAGTTTTTAAATGTCATATGTTTTCCTTGTATTATTATATCAAAAGCAAAAGTTTTAAGCAAGAAAATTTAGACATTTACGGCAAATATTTTTAATAAGCGAATTTTAAACACCAATCGACAAAACTTTATATCTTACATCTCCATTTGGAGTGCTTACAACAACCATTTCGCCAACTTTGTGCCCCAAAAGAGCAGCGCCCACAGGCGATTCATTTGAAATCATGCCCGACTTAGGGTCGCTTTCATCCGAGCCAACAATTTTATATTCCACTTCCTCATCAAACTCTTCATCATAAAGTTTAACCTTGGTGCCAAGGCTTACTTTTGAAGTGTCGATGTCTGCTTTTTTAATTATAACAGCGTTAAGCAGTGTGTCCTCAATTTCGGCAATTTGCCCTTCAACCAAAGCCTGCTCATCCTTTGCTGCATCATATTCGGAGTTTTCAGATAGGTCGCCAAACTCGCGAGCCATACCAATTTTTTTAACAACTTCTGGTCTTTTAACTGTTTTAAGATATTGCAGTTTTTCTTCTAATTGTTTTTTACCTTCTGGTGTTAAATATTTTACTGCCATAGTCTTTCCCTCCAAAGCATAATACCGATATTATATGCAGCCTCCAAAAAAAAGTCAACCAAAATTTAAAAGTTTTTGGAGAATTTTTTGCTTATCAATTTGACATACTAACCTCTATAAGGAGGAAGTTATGTTAACTTTTATCGCATTCGCTTTAACCATTGCAGGCTGCGTAAATTGGCTGCTTATAGGCCTTTTGCAGTATGATTTTGTGGCAGGAATTTTTGGCTATCAAGGCAGTGTTTTTTCAAGGCTTATCTACATTATAATCGGCGTTGCAGCGGCATATTTGGTTGTGAGGCTGTTTATCGACAAGGGCTCAATTCATGTTTGGGGCGCGAAAAAGAAAAGGCTTGCAAAAGCCAAAGAGCAATATGCCACAACCAATGTGGAGGCATCAAAGGAAGAGCGCCGAAGAAAGCAAAGCGGCTACAACGAGCATGCCGATTACTCTCAAAATGATTATGACGAGAGGAGTGAAAACCACGACAGACAGTTAAGTTTGTTTGACGAGCATTTTGACGATAAATAATTTGACTTTTCCATCGCCGTTTGCTAAACTTTTTTGCGAGAGGTTATTATGGTTACATTGGTTATTTTAGATGGCTTTGGAATAAACAAATCACGCTTTGGCAACGCAATCAAGGCCAGCGGAACACCTTATTTAAAAAAACTTAAAAGCAAGTATCCTCACGGCACTCTTAAAGCAAGCGGCAGCGCTGTGGGTTTGCCTGATGGACAGATGGGCAACAGCGAAGTTGGGCATTTGACTTTGGGCGCAGGCAGAGTGGTTTTGCAAAATCTTAAACGCATTGACAAAGCGATTGAAGATGAAAGTTTTTTTCATAATCCTGCCCTGCTGAAAGCAATCGCACACGCACAAAAAAACAATTCCGCCCTGCACCTTCTTGGGCTGGTTTCAAATGGCGGAGTGCATTCGCACATCGACCATCTGCATGCACTGCTGCAACTTGCCCAAAGCCATGGGCTGGAAAAGGTTTTTGTGCACATAATCACTGACGGCCGCGACACAGGCGTAACACACGGCCAGTATTTTGTGCAGGATGTTGAAGAGATGATAAGTGGCACCTCTGCCAAAATTGCAACCATATGCGGCAGAGTATATGCAATGGATAGAGAGCAGCGCTACGACAGACTTAAAAAAGCATACGACCTGTTGACCGCTGGCAAGGGCGCAAAGTTTACCGACCCATTAACTGCACTTCAAAACAGTTACGCAGACGGAAAAACCGACGAATTTGTAGAGCCAATTTTAATCAACAAAGACGGAATAATCAAAGATAACGACAGCGTGATTTTTTATAACTTCCGCTCCGACCGCGCACGCGAACTCACCTTTGCTTTTACCGACCCATCCTTTAACTACTTTAAAACCAAAACCTTTAAAAACCTGCTTTTCACCACCATGGAACTCTACGACGAAAAACTTAAAAATGTGAATGTAGTGTTCCCTCCCGAAAAAATTGAGGACAATTTAAGCGCCTTGATTTCCAAGGCAGGCAAAAAGCAATTCCACATCGCTGAAACAACAAAGTATGCGCATGTAACCTTCTTTTTTAACGGCACAATTGAGCAGCCATATGAAGGCGAAGATAGAAAACTGATTGAAAGCATTGAAACCACCGATTTTTCGCCCTACCCAAGAATGCGCGCGCTGGAAATCACCAATGACGCCTTGGAGGCGATTGCAAGCCAAAAGTATGATTTTGTGCTAATCAACTATTCCAACACCGACATGCTTGGCCACACTGGCAACTTTAATTCGGCAAAAGAAGCGGCTGCTTGCGTTGACAAGCAAGCGTATGCCATAGCGCTTGCAACCATGATGGCGGGCGGCACTTGCATAATAACTGCCGACCATGGAAACGCCGAACTTATGTATGATAAATTTGGCAATCCAATCACCTCACATACCAATTTTGATGTGCCATTTGTTATAGTTTCAAAAAATAAAATTAAATTAAAAATAAAAAAAGGCACTCTTGCAAATATAGCGCCAACCGTGCTTAAATTATTAAATATTCCAATTCCGCAAAATATGCAAAAACCGCTTATAAAATAAATAATTATCCGCCTTTATTTTAAAGGCGAATAATTTTTTTATAATCCAAATTCTTTTTCCTGCAAACTGATGTGTGCATCAATTTTTTCTTCATATTTTGTTATGTCTTGAATGCTAACCTCATAAGCAATTTTTTCGTAAGAAATATCATCAATTATTTTGGTAAAATTTCTTGATTGAATTCTGCCTTGAATTGTTATTTTATCACCCACCATAAAGTTTTTTGCAAGCAAGGCATTCCTGCCCCATGCAATAAGTGGAATATAATCACTTTTCTTAAAAAATGGTCTGTTCACGGCAAGTAATATGTCGCATATCTGCCTTTTGAAAGGCGTTTCTCTGTAAATTGGTGGTTTGCAAATATAGCCAGTAAGTTCAATGCTGTTGGCGTCATGCTCGTCAGTTTTTGCGGCAACATCTTTGCACAAAACACTTAAAAGCAATTTGCTTTTGCCGTTTTTCTCGTCTTGATTATGAGAGCGATATTCCCCAAATATATCAAGTTTTTCGCCCACATTAAAATTGAATTTTCCAAGTGCAATAAGCCTTTCGGAAATGGTGATTGGAATGCTGTCTACATTGCCTGAAAGTCTTTGCACATCAAGCGTAAACATGTAAAATTTTTCGCCGCCATAAAGAGTGTGGCTAAACTGTGGTGATTGAGAAACAGTGCCTGAAAGATACACTGAGTTTGTCTTTTCGTAATCCATCGATTTTCTCCTTTTAATTTTGGTGTTGCACGCCATTTCTATCAATCTCGTATCCGTCATGATATACTAATTCCCCAACCGAAGTGATTTCATACCCCTGCATGGTGAGCCTATCTAAAATCATGGTAAGCCCATCTAAAATGTTGTCAGAGTTGTTGTGCATCAAAATGATTGAGCCATTTTTAACATTTTTCATAACTCTGTCGCACATTTCAGCGGCGGATAAACCCTTCCAATCAAGAGTGTCAACATCCCATTGGATTGTGATTAAATTTTCTCTGGCAGCCTCTTCAAGAAGCGTGTTGTTATAAGAGCCGTATGGCGCTCTAAACAACTCAACTGTTTTGCCAGTTATGTTTTCAATCTTCTGCACTGAGGTGGTAAGTTCTTCTTTAATCTCTTCTGCGCTTAGTTTTGCCATGTCTGGATGTTTGTTAGAATGCGTACCATTTTCAGTCCCCGCCGCATCTATCGCCTTAACAGTTTCTGGATATTCATCCACCCAAAATCCCACTAAGAAAAATGTTGCGGAAACATTGTATTCTTTCAAAATCTCCAAAATCCCCTCGGTTTTATCCGCACCCCAAGCGGCGTCAAACGAGATGGCAACTTGTTTTTTGTCAGTTTCCACGCTATAAACAGGCACAAGCCTTGTGGAGTACCCGAAAAACACTTCGGCAAGCCTTGCCCCACTGAAACTGACAGCAAGCAAAACACAAACGATAATCATGATGGTTACAATTTTAATGGTTCTTGATTTAACAACTGCAAAATGCATGTGCAAACCTCGCTTTTAATGATATAAAATTTGTTTTTCTGCTCAAAGAATAACCCTGGGTTAAACTTGTCTAGTTAGGTCGATGGCTGTCGAAGAAAAACTGTTAGTTTAATTTATTAGTAAAAGCGGCAAAATATGTCAAAAAAAGCATGCATAAAGGCTGCATGCTTATTTTATATTAAAAATTTGATGCGTCAGCAGTAAATATATGCGCCCAAAAATTTCTTTTTGATTATAAGTTCTCCCGCCGAAAGTCTTTCGCCCACTTTGAACTTTTTGGTTTCAAGCGGCAGAATTTTTAAGCCGAAATCCACAGCAATCACAGTTGACACTGCGCTTAGCGCGGCAAATCCAACTCTTGCACCTTGGGCTAGCGCAAAATATTTAAGGCCTTTTCTGTATCGTGAAGACAACGCAAAGTTCTTTGCCTCAATCTTCTTCAAGTGTCCGTCTGTTGTGCAGGCAATAACGATGTCGCTTGGGCTAAACTGCCCTGCAAACACAACGCTGTCGCCCTCTTCCATGTTTATGCCCTTAACGCCAATGGAGATTCTGCCCTGCTGAGGCGCTTCACTGCTTTCAAACGCCAAACTCATGCCGTCAGCAGAAAGCATAAGCACTTTTTTGGCTGGGTCAAGATACTCCACATTCAAAAGCGTGTCATTATCCAGCACTTTAACCGCCTGATAATAAGATTTTTGCGTTAAAGTGTCCTCCGCCGAAGAGCGTTTAATCATGCCCGACTGGGTAAAGAACAGCACTTCGCCCTGCTTGGAGGCAATCAAAATTTTCACAGCGCGCTCGGTTGGCAGAGCGTTTGGTTCAAGTTCCACCATGGAGAAGCCTTTATCTCGCCACTTGCACTCTTTAAGTTTGTCGGCGCTTATCTTAATCACATTGCCTCTGTCTGAGAAAATGAGAATTGTGTCCGCGCTTGTGCAGTTTAGCGACTGAATATGCACATCGGTTAAAGTAGAAGTTTCCGTAAGCGCTTTGTTTGACATGGAGTAATTTTTTGCGCTCACTTTTTTAACAGTTCCACCAGCAGTTAACGCAAGCACATAGTTTAAAGCAGATGGCGCTTCGCTTACTGCCTCTTTAACTTTAATTTCCGCGCTTTTTAAAGCGTGGCTTTTTCTTGGCGTTGCATATGCCTTTTTAATTTCAAAAATCTCTTTTTTAACAACTTCAAACTGCAAGGTTTTGCTGTTTAAAATTTTGGTTAATCTGTCAATGGTTTCATTAAGTTCTTTTAACTCGGCTTTAAGTTTGTCTTCCTCCAAATTTACAAGCCTTGCAAGACGCATATCCAAAATGGCCTGCGTTTGCTTTTCCGAAAAGCCGAATTTGGCTTTCAATCTAGTTTTAGCCTCTGTAACAGTTGGGCTGGATTTGATTATTTTAATCACCGCGTCTATGTTTGCAATCGCTTTAAGCAGGCCTTCAACAATATGTGCACGGTCTTTTGCCGCGTTAAGGTCAAAGCGCGTTCTTCTAACAATTACCTCGCGTTGATAGTTGGCGTAATAGGAAATTATGTCCAAAAGCCCCATAAGCCTTGGCTTGCCACCTGCAATCGCCACCATGTTGATAGCATAAGAAATTTGCATGTTGGTGGATTTGAACAACATTGCCAAAATTTTGTTAGGGTCGGCATCTTTTTTGAGCCTGATGATTGCTCGCATGCCGTTTTTATCGCTTTCGTCCCTGATTTCGCTTATCGCAGAAAGTTTATCCTTATTTGCCTCTTTAAGTTCCACAATTTTTTGCAATAGAGCGGCTTTGTTAACCTGATATGGCAGTTCTGTGATTACCAGATTGCACTTGTCGCCATTGTTTTCAACGCACACTTTGGCGCGAATGGTGATTTTTCCCTTTCCAGTTTGATAGGCCTGTTTAAGCCCATCTTCAAAAATCAGTTCGCCGCCTGTTGGAAAATCTGGGCCTTTGATGATGGTCATCATCTGCTCCAAAGTGATGCGCGGATTGTTGATGTATGCCACAACGCCGTCAACCACTTCGCCAAGGTTGTGTGGAGGGATGTTGGTTGCCACACCAACCGCAATGCCAGACGCACCATTTACCAGCAGGTTTGGAAATCTGCCAGGCAGCATGTCTGGCTCTTTTAACGAGTCGTCAAAGTTCAAACTCCATTTAACGGTGTCTTTATCAAGGTCGCGCAAAAGTTCCATTGCAAGCGGCGCAAGCCTTGCCTCTGTATAACGCATTGCCGCTGCGCTGTCGCCGTCCACCGAGCCAAAGTTGCCATGCCCGTCAACAAGCGGAGCACGCAGCACAAAATCCTGACTAAGCCTTACCATGGCATCATAAACAGAACTATCGCCGTGAGGGTGATATTTACCCATGCACTCGCCCACAATTCTTGCAGACTTTTTATATGGTTTTTCTGGCTGCAAGCCAAGTTCCAGCATGGAATAAAGAATTCTTCTTTGCACAGGTTTAAGCCCGTCTTCCACCCTTGGCAGCGCCCTATCCAGCACAACGTGCTCGGTATAAGGAATCATGGAGTCATGCAGCACTTCATCTAGTGATTTATATATAATCTCTTCCATTCTAGCCTCCCTTATACTCATTCATAAAACTGTCAACCCTGTCAAAGTTGGCATGCTGAGAAATGTATTCCTTCCTTGCCTCTATGTCATCGCCCATAAGCGTTACCACCATTTTTTCAGCCTCAGCGGCATCTTCAATGGTAACTTGAATAAGCGAGCGCTTTTCAGGGTCCATGGTTGTTTCATAAAGTTGGTCTGGGTTCATCTCACCCAAGCCTTTATATCTTTGAATTAAATAGCCTTTTCCACATCTAGCCACTGCGGCAGGAAGTTCGGCATCCGAATAAACATATTCTTCAAAGCCTTTTTTATAAACCTTGTAAAGCGGTGGAAGCCCAATAAACACATGCCCGTCGTTGATAAGTTCGCGCATATATCTAAAAAAGAAAGTAAGCAGTATTGCCCTGATGTGTGCTCCGTCTTGGTCTGCATCCGAGAGGATGATAACTTTGTTGTATCTTAAACTTGAAATGTCAAAATCTTCACCAATGCCAGTTTCAAGAGCGCTGATGATGGTTCGAATTTCCTCATTGCCAAGCACCTGGTCGATGCGCTTTTTCTCAGCATTCAGCGGCTTACCTCTAAGCGGCAAGATTGCTTGGAAAGAGCGGTCTCTGCCCTGCTTTGCACTTCCGCCTGCGGAATCACCTTCCACTATGAAAAGTTCGGCTTTTTCACGATTTCTTGAAGATGACGCGGCAAGTTTGCCCACCAAGTTAAAGTTATCTGCCGAGTTTTTTGCCCTCGTCAGTTCTTTGGCGCGTTTTGCAGCCTCTCTGGTTTTTGCGGCTGCCTTTGCCTTACCCAAAATTGCCTCAGCAACCGAAGCAGATTTTTTGCCGCTTAAAAAGTCGTTTAAGCCCTTGATTGTCAGCGCTTCCACTTTCACCCTTGCCTCAGGGTTGCCAAGTTTGGTTTTAGTTTGCCCCTCAAACTGAACATTGTTCATTTTAACAGACAAAACTATTGTAACGCCCTCTCTAAAATCTTCGCCCAAAAAGTTTGGTTCTTTTTCCTTCAAAAAGTTGTTTGCACGCGCATAGTCGTTAAACACTTTGGTGATTGCTGATTTTGCACCCGTCTCATGCGTTCCACCCTCAGTGGTTGGAATGTTATTTACATAAGAAAAGCAGTTTTCTGTGTAGCCATCTGTATAGATAAGGGCAAGTTCCATTTGAAAGTCTTCGTCCTCTTCCTCAATGTATATAGGCTTTGGATACAACTTTGTTTTGCCCTCAACCAAATATTCAGCAAAATCGCTTATTCCTCCCTCATAGTGATAGGTGGCTTGTCCGCCATCTATTTTATCTATGATGTTAATTTTTAAGTTTTTGTTTAAAAATGCAAGTTCTCTGGCCCTTCTTGAAATGACATCAAAACTAAATTCCTGCTTGCCAAAAATTCGCTCGTCAGGCATAAATGTAACTTTTGTGCCGGTTTTGTTAGCCTTGCCAACAACAGTTAGTGGTTTTTCAACAACGCCGCCATGAATTTTGCCGTCTGCCCCTTCTTTGGATGCAAAACGCATATTGTGCTCTTTGCCGTCTCTGTAAACAGTTACATCACACCACAAAGAAAGCGCGTTGGTAACCGATGCGCCCACGCCATGCAATCCGCCCGAAAACTTATAGTTTGCAGTGTTAAATTTACCGCCGGCATGCAAAGTTGTGTAAACAACCTCCACGCCTGATTTTTTCATAGTTGGATGAATGTCAACAGGAATTCCGCGCCCATTATCTTCAACCGTTGCGCTTCCATCCTGATTGATTGTTATGTTGATTGTGTCGCCGTAGCCGCTGGAAATTTCGTCTATCGCGTTGTCTACAATCTCCCACAAAATGTGATGAAAACCTTTTGGTCCTGTTGTGCCGATATACATGCCAGGTCTAAGTCTAACCGCGTCAAGCCCTTCAAGCACAACAATATCTTTTGATTCATATTCGGCCATATCATCTCCTAGTTTAATAAATATATAATTATTATAACACAATCAAAATTTTAAACCAAGAAATTTTAACTTTTCGACATGTGTATTTTTATTCATTTTTATGCATAAATACACTTAAATAAATTGCGCGATGATTGCGTATTATATAACTATGAAAAAGATTGTATTCACTGGTGGCGGAACTGCGGGACACATATATCCCAACATCGCCCTTATAGAGGATTTAAAAAATTATGAGGTTCATTACATTGGCTCAAATGGCATGGAAAAACAAATTTTGAAAAATTTTCCAAAAGTTGTTTATCATGAAATTTCAACAGTTAAATTTGACAGGGTTCACCTTTTAAAAAATTTATCCATACCCTTTAAACTTTACAAAAGTGTGCGCGAGGCAAGAAAAATTTTGCGTGACATTAAGCCCAATGTGATTTTTTCAAAGGGCGGCTATGTTGCACTTCCAGTTGCCATAGCCTCAAAAAAACTTAACATAAATCTGCTCACTCACGAAAGTGACTTGTCGCTTGGCCTTGCAAACAAAATCATTGCAAGATATGCAAAAATCGTTTGCACAACTTTTGAGCAAACAAGCGCCTCGCGCAAAAATTTTATTTGGACCGGCCAACCAATTCGCCATCAAATTTTTGAAGGCGACAAAAGCAAAGTTTTGGCAAAAATTGGCTACCAAACCAAACCAATAATTTTGTTTGTTGGTGGAAGTTTAGGCTCAACAAAAATCAATTCACTTTTAAAGCAGCCCTCATATTTGACAGACAAATACACCATCATCCACGCCGTTGGAAAAAACAATATAGGCAGTTTTAAAGCATCTCAAAACTATTTTCCTTTTGCATATCTAGACCCGATTGCAGACTTCTACGCTGCCGCCGACCTTGTGGTTTCGCGCGCAGGCTCGGGTGTCATCAACGAACTTTTGGCGCTCAAAAAACCCATGCTTTTGCTGCCCCTTTCTAAAAATGCATCGCGCGGCGACCAAATTGAAAACGCCAAACTATTCAAAGAAAAAGGCTATGCAGAAGTGATTTATGATGAGCAATTATCACAAAAAACTTTGCAGCAATGTATAGAAAAAATGTTTAAAAACATTGATTTTTATAAAAAAAATATGCAAAAAAGCATAAAAAACAATGCAAATTCGCAAATTTTACAGTTAATTGAAAAGTTTAGTTAAATCTGGATACCCAAAACCCTCCAAATTTTTGTTTAAACAAATTGGCGAGCAGCAACTAAGCAGCCGGCGCTTTGCCTCGTCTGGCGAAATGTTTGGATGCTTTTGGGCAAGCAAACACATCGCCCCTGCAATCATCGGTGTGGCAACAGAAGTGCCGCTTAATTTTGTATAATCATAGTTAAGGCCGCAGGAGGTTATGTCCACAGCCGGCGCAACAACATCCGGCTTAAACGCCCTAAACGATGGGCCGCGTGAAGAGAAGGATGCAATCTCAAAAAGCGAGGCAGAAAAAGAATTGTCATCCAAGCGGTTATCATCCATGCCGCCAACGGTTATAAGCCTGCGGCTTACACCAGGGCTTTTTATTGACTGAAACTCAGGGCCACTGTTTCCCGCAGCAGCCACAACAATTATTCCACTTTTCCAAAGTTCTTCGGCGCCGTTCATGATTGGGTCGTTATATCCCAGCGGCTCGCTGCCAAAACTCATACATATAACTTTTATGCCGCACTCTTTGTGATGCTCATAAACCCATTCCATCGCTGACAATATGTTGTTTGAATAGGCCTCCCCATTTTTATCTAGCGCCTTTAAGGCGTAAATATCCGCTTGCGGTGCAATGCCCATAAACTTGCCACCACTTGATGCGCCCGACCCTGCACACACTCCGCTGACAAAAGTTCCATGCCCATTGTCATCATACGGCTTATCGCGCCCACCAATAAAGTCCACAAACTTTTTTATGCGGTTTTCACCCAAACAAAAATCATAGTGACTCGAAATGCCCGTGTCAATAAAAGCCACGCCCACACCCTTTCCGCTAAGCGATGTCTGTGGCATTTTTAGCACACGTCTTGCCACATGCATAAGTGCAAGCGCTGTGGAATTTGCGGATATGTATTTCACAGCACCCAGCCGCGAAAGCAAAGCAATTTGTTTTTTGTTTGCCCTGATATAAAAAGAATTGATGAATAAATATTCATCTAAAATTTCAATATTATGTTTTTTGAGCGTGCTTTTAAGTTCTTGAAAGCCTCTTGCGCTTATTAGACAATTTATTTTTTTATCGTCCTGAGCAAGCGCTGCCACATGGGCGAGATTTAAATCTATTTTTTTAAAATTCATCGCAAGTTCTCTAATAATTTTTTTAAATTTTGATAGGTGTCGGCTGGCAAAAACGCGCGCATGGCTTCTACGCTTTGGCTTAACAAATCAAAATCAAACGAGCCGTCCGCTTTCTGCCTGCCCACTTCCTCGGCAAGTTTGCTGGCCAAGGCAGAAGAATCCAAATCTTTCAGGTTGTCGTAAGCCTGCCTGATTTTTTGCTCATCTATGTTTGTTGCAGGCTGCTTCTCATTATTTTTAGAACCCTTATCTTTCGGCGGCTGCGGTTTTTGATAGTTGAAATCTGCAAAGTTTTTGCTCATGCCACTTTTCTCCCTGTTGCATTATATGCTCGCAAAAATTTTAACTCCACAAAATTGTTACATATTTTATTTTTTAAGCATATAAATTTAGCATGAACAATAATTTCCCTCCACTTTATCCGCAAGAGGCCTATTTAGAGCAAAACAACACCAATGCGTTTGTAAACAATAAAAATAACGCATATTTTGAAAGCGGCACGGGGCAAACTCCTCAACAATTTTCGCAAAATCCGTTGGCGGGGCTGCTTGGAGGTATGTCTGGCTCAAATAATTTTTCCTCTGCCCTCTTACCTCTTTTAATAAAAGCGCTTTCTGGCGGCGGAGTTAATGCACTTGCAGAAGACACCTCAAAAAATTTAGACAATCCGCTTATGGGCATTCTTTCATCTTTTGGTGGCAATAAAAAATCCCCGCCAAATAATGTCGGGGAAAAGCAATTTCCAGATTAGTCTTCGCTGTTATACTCGCCTGCCGAAACAATTGAGCCACTTTTAAAGTAAATCTTTCTTTTGCAGAACCTATCTGCAATTTTTTCATCTGTTGTTGCGACAATCAGCGTGGTTGAAGGCTGAACAAGTTTCTCCAAAATCTCCTCAATCACCTCAATGTAGAAGTCCGAAAGATTTTCAAAGATGTTGTCAATCATCAAAAAGTCAAGTTTTCTAAAAGAAAGCCTAATAAGCGAAAGAATATATTTTTCTTCCACTGAAAGGTTTGAAATTTTTTCATCTTTAATTTTTTCAAGCGAGAACTCAATCACCGCCTCGTTGATTTTGCTTTCAATTTCAGCAGGCGCAATTTTGCGTTCATTTAAAATATACTTAAAGTTTTCATACACCGTTTTATTTTCCAAAAACACAGGCGATGCTGGCACATATCCTGCGCTGATGTCAGAGCGAAAGTTAACCTTTTTAAGAGGCCTGTCTTTAAGATAAATCTCGCCTTTTGTTGGCTTTTCAAGTTTGGAAATTATTCGAAGCAGGCTGGTTTTGCCGCTGTTGTCCGCGCCCACAAAAGCCACTTTCTCGCCATCGGCAACTTCTAAGTTTATGTCATAAAGCGCATAAAATTCGCGTGTGTATTTTAAAAACAAATGTTTGATTGAAAGCATAACAACTCCTTGTAATAATTCTACTATAAAATAATAAAAAATAAAAGCGATTTAACCTCGCTTTTACTTTGCTTACAATTTTTTAACCACAATTTAAAACAAAATCTTCACTGACTGGCTGAGTATTCGCCAAAATCTGGCCTGTGCCCTCGGCGTTATCCTCAACCTCGCCAGCCACAACCCTGAAAAATAACTTGGCAGGCTGTTCAACGTTAAAAACATAAATCACATCCACCGCATCTTTAAGCCTACTAAAAGTTTCTCTGCCCTCTTGCCCCATGCTTGAATAGATGAGGCTTGTCAGCGAATTCCACCTATCTTTTTGCGAGATTGTTGCGCTCATCTGCCCGTCACCCTCTCTAAAAAAGGTGAAACTTAAATTTTCAACATCGCTCATAATTTGCATGTCATAATATTTCTCTTCAACCCTGTCATCCTGCTGAAAACTGATTTTTATTGAATAGTCGTCACTGCCAGCGCTGGTGGCGTTGGAAAGGTACGCAACCGTGATTTCATTTGAACTTTCACAACCTGCAAATATGCACGCGCACATGATGAGCAAAGCCAAAAACTTTAATTTTTTCATATTCACCTCCTTTTACTTATTTCCAGTAAAAGCAGGTTTAATCATTTTTTAGTAAACTTCTGGGCTATTTTTTTCGGTTTTATCTTCAACCTCGGCAACGAGAACCTCGGTTGTAAGCAGTGTTCCAGCAACGCTGGCTGCATTTTGCAGTGCGCTGCGAGTGACTTTGGTTGGGTCAATGATGCCGCTTTCAATCATGTCGACATATTTGTTTTTAAGTGCGTCATAGCCAAAAGCATTCTGCGAGATGTTTTCAAGAACTTTATTCACAACAACTCCGCCGTCCACACCAGAGTTTTTAGCAATCTGCCTAATTGGCGCTTCCAGCGCTTTTAAAATGATGTTTGCACCAGTTTTCTCGTCACCACTGAGTTTTGCCACCAATTTTTCAATGCGAGGCTTAACTTTAAGCAGTGCAACTCCGCCGCCTGGCACAACGCCCTCTTCGCTTGCAGCCTTAGTGGCAGAAAGTGCATCCTCAATGCGCAACTTTTTCTCTTTCATTTCAACTTCTGTTGGCGCGCCAACTTTAATTACGGCAACGCCGCCAGCAAGCCTTGCCAGCCTGTCGCTGAGTTTTTGTTTTTCATATTCGCTTGACTGCTGGCTGAGTTGGGCTTTGATGAATTTCACCCTTTCACTGATTGCAGCGCTGCTGCCCGCGCCCTCAACGATTGTGGTGTTTTCCTTATCCACCCTAACCGTTCTGGCCCTGCCAAGCATATCCAAACTGATTTCGCGCAAATCAGTGCCAACCTCTTCTGCGATAACCTTGCCGCCTGTTAAAATTGCAATGTCTTCAAGCATAGCCTTGCGTTTATCACCAAAACTTGGCGCTTTAACTGCAACGCAAACAAAAGTTCCACGCAGTTTGTTTAAAATCAGCGTTGTAAGCGCTTCGCCCTCAACATCATCGGCGATGATTAAAAGTTTGCCGCCAACTTTAACAATGGCCTCCAAAACCGGCAAAATATCGGCGATTTGCGAGATTTTTTTGTCGGTTATTAAAATGTAAGGGTTGTCAAGTTCTGCCACCATTTTTTCGGTGTTGGTTGACATGTATGGTGAAAGATATCCTCTGTCAAATTGCATGCCCTCAACAATGCTGAGTTCTGTGTGCATGGTTTGCGACTCTTCCACTGTAATTACGCCGTCAGCGCCCACTTTTTCCATGGCGTCCGCAATAAGTTTGCCCACCTCTTCATCTCCCGCCGAGATGCTGGCAACTTTGGCAATGTCGCTTTTGCCGCTGACTGGTTTTGAAAGTTGTTTTAAGCCCTCCACAGCCTCGTCAACAGCCTTAAAAATGCCTTTTTTAAGAATTATTGGGTTTGCACCGGCCGCAAAATTGCGCATGCCCTCATTAACAATCGCCTGCGCAAGCACAGCAGCAGTTGTGGTTCCGTCACCTGCCACATCATTGGTTTTTACAGAAACCTCTTTAACAAGTTCCGCGCCCATGTTTTCAAATGGGTCTGCAAGTTCAATCTCTTTTGCGATGGTTACTCCATCATTGGTGATAAGCGGCGCAGCAAATTTTTTGCCAAGCACAACATTTCTGCCCTTAGGGCCAAGAGTGATTTTAACCGTGTCGGCAAGCGTGTTAACGCCTCTTTCAAGGCTGTTTCGCGCATCCTGACCTTGTTTTATAAGTTTAGCCATTTTCCCCTCCTACTTGATGATTGCAAGAATGTCGCTTTGCCTTACCACGACATACTTTTTATCTCCGTCTTCAATTTCGACGCCTGCATATTTGGAATAAAGCACTTCGTCCCCAACCTTTACAAGCATTTTAACATCTTTGCCATCTGCCGTTCCGCCTTCGCCCACAGCAACAACCTTTGCAATTTGCGATTTATCCTGCGCCACAGAAGGCAACAAAATTCCACCTTTGCTTTCCTCCGCCTTTTTCGGTTCAAGCAAAACTCTGTCAAAAAGTGGTTGTAATTTCATAATTTCCTCCTTGAATAACTACTCTTTTAGTTTACAACTCCGCATTTTTTTTGTAAAGCAAAAGTGCCAGTTTTAACTGAATACTTTGTCAAAATAAGTCATAAAAATATGATGATGAAACATGCAAAAAGCAAAAAAATTAAAATAATTTTTCTTGTGCTTATTGTGGCTTTGGTTATATGTGCAAGTGTTGTTGCGAATTATTTTTCCTCCTCACTTTTTATAGGCAGCGCGCAAAATTATTCAGGAGGTTTCACCGCTCAGGCAAATGAGTGCTACCTGATAAGCATCGCCAAATCGCAAAGCGAACTTGAAGCAAAAACGCTTGCTGGCGATTATGAAGAGTGCGGCGCCGCGGGATATATTTGGAAGCAGAACGAATATTATCATGTGATTTTCAGCGCTCATGAAAACCAAAATGATGCCTCTCTTGTGCAAGAGGCATTGCAAGAAAGGCTGCTGAAAACGCAAATTATTAAAGTGATTTTGCCGCCATATAGTTTTGAAGGCGATTTCACCGCCTCTCAGCATGCCATTTTGCAGCACAGCGCCAGCAGTTTTATGCAAAGTTTTAGAACGCTTGCAGATCTTGCTGTGGGCATAGAAACAAATGTTTACTCAAATTCCACTGTGCAAGAAAAACTTCAAAAATTGCAAAACTCCGCCAATAGTTTATGTGAAGAATTTAACAGTGAGTTTGCTAACAGTTCTCAAAACAAAATTGTCGCGCTTGGTGAATACCTTGCCGACCAGTTGGAGACGATTATGCTGACAAATGTTAGCGCCGCAAACATAAAGTACCATGCTGTGGAGATTTTGGACATTTACAAAAACATGTGCACAGAATTTAACAGTTAAAAAGATAGTGAAAAAATTTTGGCAGGCTTTCACCCTCGCCCGTTGTCATAAAAAAGCAGTCGTTCCCTCCACTTTGCGGGCAAAAGCAGTTTAAGCGCTTTGCAATGCCTTGGCTGCTGGCAAAAAGTTCAGCATCACAAAAACTTGAAATCTGCGCCTTAATAGCCTCAAAATGCGTGCAACCCAAAACAATCGCCTTAGGCGAAAGAGGCAAAATGTTTTGTTTTAGATATGGCGTTAAACAATCCAAATCAAACAAATTTTGGTCTATCAGCGTTGGCAAATTTTGGATGGCAAGCGTGCGCATGCGCGGATGTTTTTTTGCAAGCGCGCTGTATTTTATCGTTGCAGGAGTGGCAAGCAAAAGCACCTCGCTCTCGTCATATTTTTCACATGCAGGCTTAATCGCTGGCTCGCAACCAACAAAAATAATGTGCGGATAAAGCGCCCGCATTCTTTTAATTGCTGCCGCCGTTAAAGTGTTGCATGCAAAAATTATGATGTCTGGCTTAAAAAAAGAATTTAACAGTTCCACCAAATTTTTTGCAATATTTATTAAATTTTGCTTATTTTTTTGACCATACGGCGCATTTTTTTCGTCAGCGAGATATAAAAATTGGCAGTCGTGAACTGAACCGAGCAAATTTTTCAGCACATTCAATCCACCACTGCCGCTATCAATCACCGCTACTTTTTTCACATATTTTATATATGCTACATAGTTAAACTAATTGCCTGTGAAATTATTTTTGAAAGGTTGTTTATTTCGCTGTGAATATCCTTTGGGGTTAAAATAAGTTTCTCTGGAAACTCGGGGCTAACCTTGCCTGCCAGCAGCATGGTTGGCACACCGATTGAAATGCACGGCACGCCTAATGAGTCCTCGCAAAGTTTATTGCCCAAATTGTTTACCGCGCTTGCAGGCGTCATGCCCACATCGTTGATTTGAATGGAGGTTGTAAGCCTGGAAGGGCTGTCGGTTCCCAGCGCATCAATAATGCAAACCGCGTCCACGTCCAGCCAAATGGCAAGCATGTTCACGGCATCAAAAGAATTGATGCCGGTGTTAACAAAAATGTTGGGAGCAAACTTAAAAATGCGAAGTGGCTTTTTAAAAACCTCCAAATCCATTCTGTCCAAAACTTTTGGGCCTATGCTGTCTGCCAGTATCGCTGGGTTGCCCAGCCCCACCACAAGGATGCGCGATGATTTGGTTAAATTATTTTTTCGTTTCAACAATCTCAGCCCCTTGCAAATTTGCTGGCAAACATAGTCAAAACATTGCTGCCCATAGCCGTGCAGCAGCGGGCAGTTATAAATAATGTAAGTGCCCCTGTCAAACCCTGTGCGTTTAGATTTTTCGTTGCTGTCAACATCAATTTTGCCCACTCGCAGAGAAAATTTGCCATGCATGGTTTCTTCATAGCCCAAACTTTTTAAATCTTCGCCACATTCATCAATCAAATCAAACATACAAATATTTTGCGGCAATCAAAAAAAATTATTTATTTTACTTGCAAAATTGCACTTGTTATGATATAATCACCTTAGACTTGAAAAGGAGAAGAACATGGCAAACATCAAATCGGCTAAAAAAAGAATTTTGGTTGCAGAAAAAAATCGTGATAAAAACAGAGCCATCAAATCAAAAATCAACACTTACACCAAAAAGTTTAAAACAGCGTTGGCTTCTGGTGATGTTGCACTCAGTGAAAAAGCATATAGTGAAGTTACATCTGTTCTTGACTCAGCAGTGGCAGATGGCGTTATTCATGCAAACTGCGCTGCAAGAAGAAAATCAAGATTTGCGACCCAACTTGATAAAATTAGAAAATAACGCAAGTAAATAAAAAACAAAACCGAACAAACTGTTCGGTTTTTTTAATCTATGTTGATGCCGTGCCTTCTTAAAATTTCGCTTCCGGTTTCTCTTGCGCGCACTCTGGTTTCAAGATTGTATTCATACTCCTCTGCCGCAAGCGGGCTGCCTTTACGCTTTTTTGCCCCCTCTGTTTGCAAACGGATGGCTTCATCAGCCGCCTTTGAAATCACCTCAAAGTTTTCTTGGCTAAACTCTCCTTGCAAATTTTTAAGCCCATCAACGCCGTTTGTATAAACCTCTGCAACAACAGCCAGATACAAAGATTTGTCTGTTTTTTGATATTCCGCTGGCATCATGATTAGTGGTGCATCCAAATAAAACGGAGTTTTGTCATCACGCAATTTGTGCTCTTTAAAATCATACGCTACAACCACGTTATAACCCTTGCTGAACCTTGACAGAACCATCATTGACATTCCGTCTTTGTCAGGCAATGACAAACCTTTAATTTTTTTAATAAAAGTCTCGGTTAATGGTTGCTGTTTGATAAGGTCGTTTTTTGTTGACATTTTGCCCTCCATGTTTAATTATTTTACCACAATTTAATATAAAAGTCAATAATGAATAAAAAAAGAGGGCTTTTTTGCCCTCTTTTTGTTAATTTTGCTCATCATCCTGCTTTTCTTCTGTCGCCTCGGCATCAGTTTGCGAAGAAGGGTCATCTTTTTTAGGCATTGTAACAACCCCCACTGCAACCAAAACCCCTGCGATGCTCATCACAATGTCGGCAATGGTTTCACCTTCAACATTGACGCTGAAAATTTTGCCAATCGCACTGCCAAGCATCGCAAGAGCACCCGCAAGCGCCGTCCAAAAACTATATGAGCATATCAATTTTTTTATCTTCATTTTTTCTTCTCCTTTTAGGAGTAACGATTTCTTTTAAATATTCAACATCCTCTTTAATCTTCTCCACCACACCTATGTGCGCGGAAAGTTCATCGATGGTGTGCTGATACTTTTCCTCTCTTTTTTTGCTGTCTTTAAGTTGATAAACGAACAGCAGCACGAACAGAATTGCGAAAATGCCATTGCTGACAATCACGCTGACAATTTCCTGCCACAAATCCATTATTTTAACTCTTCAATAAGTTTGTCATAAAAAATGCCAAGTTCGCCTCGCAGTTGTGCGTTGGTTTGCACAAAACTCATTGCCACAGTTTTATCAAAATGCTTTAAAAATTCCACTGTCGCCTCATATGCCTGCCTTTGTTTTTCAAGCAAACTAGAAGCAACCAAATTTTCACCACTATCATCCTGAACAATATCTTGCAATAAACTTTTCATTTCCTGTTTTTCTCCTTTAATAAAAAGTCTTTTCAAAAATTTTGAAGAACCTCTGTCAAACATCTTCACGAGAAAACCTCAACTGTAATTTGCGGGCATGAGATATGCGGAGCGGTTTGTTGGCAGTCAAAAGATAAGGAAAAGACTTTTCCAAAAACCCTCACTCTAAATCGTTGCGATAAGTCGCTGTCAGCAATTTGCAACTGCTGGCTTTGCGTTTCTGCGCTTATAGTAAGCGTGCCTTGGGTGTGCGGGCGAACAACCACCTCGGTTACGCATTTGTCATTGCCTGCATAACCAAAATCTGTTTGCGCGGAATTCCACTGCTTAGCAAGCGGAGTGCCGAAAAACAGTCCGTCATGGGTAAGTTGCCCAATAAGTCCCTTTTTCTCTCCCCTAAAAAGCGCACAAAGTTTTTTAACTTTTGGGGTTTGAATGGTAAATAATTGCCTGATGTCTATGCCACGCACAACCTCAAATTCTTCGGTTGTCATGTCGTAAACAACCATGGCGTTGTTGACATAAGTGCCGCTTTCACACCCCACCGTTTGGCTGTCGCCAAAGTCATATTTACACGCCAAGAAATATTTTCCGTCAAAGCAAACTCCGCTGCAATCGTTGTTGGCGTTTGCAGTCATGTTGGCAATAATTGGCAGTTCAATTTTTTCAACCCCGCTGCCTTTCAGCCTATACAGCCCATCATCAGTGAAAAACATAATTTCTTCGCCGCTTTTAGCAATGGACTGCGGATAGATGTAAGAGGTGGAATGATAAATGTGCGTTTCTGCAACATCCGCGTTGGTGCTGTATAGCGACAACCTGGTTATGCCAAAATTGGTGAATAGATAAAGATAGTCTTTAAGCGCCACCAATTGCGTCATCCCTCCACGAATGTCTGGAAGTTCGGCAGTTTTCACATTGTCAAAGTTCCAAATGTCTATGCGTTGGCGGCTGTATTGAAGTTCATTGTTGTCGCCAATGGTAAGCAAAAACAGATAGGGGCCATACCAACACCCAGAAACAAACTTTGGAATATTTTCATATGTTTGAAAGCCAAGTCCGTTCAGCCCCACTGTTTGGTCGGCGCTGGAAGCAAAAAACATGGTGTCGTTGTCGCTGTTAATTCTAAATGCCGCGCCGGTTGGAATTTCGGTGAAGGTGGCGTCGCTTTCATACATGAACTTGTCTTCATGAACATTGAAAAAATAGATTGTCATGTCCTGCGCCAAATAGAAAACATAATGTTTATCCTCGCCCGAATAACTTTCATACATCGGGAAATACCACGCCTTCAAAATTTCGGTTGCACCTATGTTAAAAGTGGTGTGCGCGTCACTTTGCGTCGAGGGTAAAGCAAGTTGTTCAAACCCATAACTAGGCGTCAGTGCACCTTTGCAAAAACTGAAATTATAACAATTTTTTGTTTGATTTATTTCAAGTTTTGCGTCATCTTCGCCCTTCCACTCGTCAAACTTATCAAATCGAACTTTTAAGGATTTGCTATCTTTGGTGGCAAAATTTTTTCTGTAAAACATAGCCCCTCCTTAATTTTTCCATTGTCTTTTTGGCAAAGTAAGCAAAGATTTTTTTCTAACAAAACTAATCAGCGCATCTTTAAAACGCTTTTCATACAAAAGCGCCTCTTGTGAAAGCCCCTGCATAAACAGATACTCTCTTGCCGTGCCATACGCAAGCAGCCTTTCAGGAAAGATAACTTTTGCCTCATCGCCAAATTCAAACTTTTCTGGAACAATTTGATAAGTGATTTGCACCTGGCTTGCATTCACCTCAATATGGTCGGCTGATTGAGAATAAGCCAAATCTTTTCCGCCCTCGTCTTTAACGGCGATAATGCCACTGATTGGCTTAGAAAGCGCCGAAAAATTTATGATGCCCGAGTTTGCAGAAACAGTTTCTGTGAAAAGAATTGGCAGATATTCGGTGACAATTTCCTCATAAGCAAGGTTTAGACATGTAAGCATAGCGTCAAGTTTGGCATTTTGAACATCATCGCCAGAAGTTGTGCCAACAAGCGATTTTAAGTCTTTTTCACCCAAAAAATCGCAACAAAGTTGAATTGTATCGTTAATTTTCATTTAAACACCTCTTTTAATTGCAAGACTGCATCTTTTATTTTGCCCTTTTCAAGCCTTTGATTTTGTGCATCCATCTCTCTAATAAGTTCGTCAAAATGCTCTTTGCGCGTTTTCCGTGCCAGAAAAATTGTTCGCGCGTCTAGCACCTCATATGGAATAGTCAGCGCATAAGTGCTGCCCCTTTGAGAGCGGTTGTGCAATTCAAAAACATTGCGCAAAGTGTTGTAGACAATAAAATAATTTTCGTCCACTTCCTTAATTCGACTTGCGATGTAGTAAGGGTCGCAGTCAAGCAAAATTTGGTTTTTCATTTTTTCTCCTTAAAAATCAAAGGGGCGAAAAACTCACCCCTTTTCATAATTAACCTTGTGAATCTGTGCCAGAAGCAGTATCATCATCAGTTGTTGAAGCAACATCTGCTGGCAAGAAAGGATTTGTAACAGTTGACTTAATTTTGCTGATTTTTGCTTGTCCATTTGGTTTGTCGCATATAAGTTCAGCATATTTGACAAGTGTTGCAGTGTAAACTGGAAGGTTTGGAGTTTGTTTTAAAATTCTGCCATCCTCACCTTCAATCCATGTCCAATCGCAAAGTTCATGCAAAGTGAAGTCGTCTGTGTTAAGAAGATACATTGTGTCTTCATCCACAAATCTGTCAGCAACAAGCGGAATACCGTTGTGAGAAATTGCTTTAAAGCCGCCTTCAAGGTTCATGATGTCAATGTTCGTTCTGTAAGCGGTTAAGTATTGCTGATACGCCCTTCTTACCGCACTTGAACAAGCGATGAAGTTGATTCTTGAATCAGCGTTCTCTTCCAAGAAATCAACAGCGGTTTGAATTAAGTTGTCGCTTATTTCTGTTTCAACACTTGAAGAATACGGTTTAAGCCATGGATAATCTGCTCTGGTAACCCCATAAAGAGTTGTGGAGTCGGAGAAGATTGCCCCAAGACCAGTGATGTCGTTATTTCTTGAAGATTGAACATATATGCCCATAGTTCCACTTGAAATTGTCAAGTTTTTATCAATTGTGATTTGCTTGTTAACTCTGTCAACATACATTACTCTTGCTTTTGAAACTTGCAGAGCAGTGTTTTGATAGATGTCTACCACCATGCCTTCAACCAGGTTGTTTACTTTATCACAGGTGATAACTTTGCCGCTGGATGCAGTTGCAGTTGCAAGCAATCCTGTGCCGTCACCATAAAGCATTCTGCCAAGGTTGAATGCGCTGGCTTTAACAAGCCCTTCCATTTCATCTGTTAAAAGATTAACAAATGCGCCAATGTTGTTGGCAGAAGAGCGTACGGCCTTGTCGCTAAGTTCAATTTTGCCATAAAGGTTTTTAAGTGATGCCTTAAACTGAACATATTGGTTTTCAAATGCAGTTGGCAATGTTCCTGTTTCAGAGCCTGCACCAACACCGCCATTAAGGCCGTATGGAGCAAGTTTTATAATCTCCTTTCCCCAAATATCTTTGTTTGACCTTTTAATTTTGGCGTAAAGTGGGTTAACCGAAACATTAAGTTGATTTGCAACAACGCCCAAATAAACTGATTTCAGCGCGTTGTCAGCAGTTTCTAATGTAACCATAATTTCCTCCTTAAATTAACTAAACATTTGCTCCACCAATTTTTTTGCGTCTTTAAGCGACGATGGAGTAACCGGCTTTTGCCCGGTTACTTTTTCACCATTGTCGCCGCTGATAATAAGTGGTGGATTTTTTGCATTTAGCATTCTCATGTAATTTTCAATGACATAATTTTTTAGTTCTTCATCATTTATTACATATTTTTTGATTATAGGATTTTCAAGTTTTGACTCGTTTGTGTTAAGTTTGTCGACCAAAAGTTTTGCCCAAATCTCGTCAAAATTTGATTTTCCTCCGCCTTGCATACTCAAATTTTTAAGTTGTTCGGCATAGTTTGTGGCATCGCTGTGCTTAGAAAGGAACTCGGCAAGTTCGCTGTCGATGGTTTTTTCGTCAGGAGTTGTTTGCGCAGGTTGTTGCTTTTCAAGTTCGCTAAGCCTCTGGCTTTTTCTTGTAAATTCTGCTTCCAGCGCCTTATATGCATCTAAGAGCGCCTCGGCAGACTTAAACTTTCCAAAGTCAGTGTGGTTTGAGGAGCCCTTTTCACTAGCGCCACTCTCACTATCTGTTGCCTGTGCAACCTCTGCCTGTTCCAAAGATGGTTGTTCCTCAAAAATTTCTTCTTGCATTATTTAGCCTCCTTTTTCTCTTTAAGCATTTTCTTGTGCGCATTTATATGCTGCAAAAATCTTTGTTCCAAAGTGCTGTCTAAAAGCGACTGCTCTTCATAATCTCCACCAAGCATAAAGGCTATGTGCCTGTCGATGTGAAGTTCATGCTCGTCAATCTCGCTAACTTTAACTGGTTGGTTTTTGTATAGTTTAAGGTTTTCATTATCGGCTTTTTTGATGTGAAGTTCGTTGGTGTCCTGTGCGTTTTCCCAAATACCAAGCCCAAGCAGTTGCAGCGCCTTAACCTTCATTTTGGTGCTCATCTGGCCGTTTTCGTCATTCAAAAGCCCTGCATCAATCAGGTTGAACACCATCTGCCTGCGTTGCGATACACTTTCGCCTAAATCTGCTTGTGTTTCAAGTTCTATGTCATCGCTTGATATGTCGCTGGAATTGAAATAGAAAAGTTCCACTTCGCCGTTATCCCCAACAATTCTCGCAAGCCTTGGAATTATGGCAAACTGTTTGTATAAATTCAAAATCATCTGCGAAACGCTTTTCACGCAATCTTTCATGTTGTCTGCCGTGTTGTTGAGCCTAAGTTCATCCTGTTCAAGCATAAGTTCAAGCGCTGTGCCTGAAAGGTTGGACGAGGCCATACTGCTGTCAAAAACCTGATTTACTCCGCTGATGTCCTTAAATTCGTTTAAAAGTTTGTCTTCTTCCTCTTCAAAACTTCCCGACAAATTTTCGCCATCCAAAAATTCTGGCGCGGTTGAGCCCTGCCTGTAAACCAAAATCTTGCCTGGGCACAGACCTTCATCTTCAAGGTTTTCAATGTCAATCGAGCCATCCTCAACAGTCAAAACTCCCATAGTGAGACGGTTCATAAACTCATGCTTTCTGTTTTTAACCGAGTTGTATGCGCGTTGCACTGGAATAAGCCTGTCAATCACGCTCACGCCCCAGAAAGAACTAACTTGATTGAGGGAAACCTGTTTAACAAATGGGAATGTTCTTGCCCCATCTGCGCCAATCTCGTATGGCAAGTCTCCATCAAAGAATAGATAGTCGCCAACCACAATTGTAAGCCTTCCATTTGGTCGCTCTGGGGATGGCTTTTCATATCTTTCAATAACAAGCGCGCTGTTGGTTTTAACCCCCTGACTGATTTTTGGAGCGGCAGATGAATATCCCAGCCCGCCAACGCCAACGCTTGTGGAAGACAGCGAGAAGATGTTGATGTCCTCGCCCTGCAAATCTATGTCATAACGGTTTTTAATTTCGCTCACATCCATCGCTCTTGCATGGATGATGCTTTGGCAAGCCTCCAAATTTTCACAGGTGAAACTGTCTGGATAAATTTCAAAAGGCGAGCAAACGGTAATCTCAACCTCACCACTTCTAATTTGCTTGCCCTCTTCATCCTGTGCCACAACCTGCCCATGGGTCGGGTTCCATGTGATTTTATAAAAACTTGTGCCACAAATTTCGCTCCACTGCATAGCCTGAGTGATTTTTTTGTTAAGTTCAAGTTTGGCAGAGATGCTGTCTAGAATCTTTTTTGAAACTTTGGCAGCAAACACATCCTTTTCATCATTTGATGCTGGCAAAACTGTGGTGGTGGGTTTGATTTTGCCAAGTTTTGCAAGCCTTACATCCACAACTGGCGCGATATGGTTAAAAATTTCCCTCTCCTGCCAAAAATATTGTTTATCAAGGTCTTCAAGTTCGCCGCCATAGCCCACGCCGCAAAACTGATTGCCCATGTAAAAATTCATGTTCATAAGCCATTGCGTTTCAAAAGGCTTGCGCGCAAACTGCCTGGTGGCAAAATCGTCTTGAACAAATTTAACAATTTGCTCTTCCTGTTTAGTCATCTTTTTCATACTTTCTCCTTTTTAAGTCGTTGTTTTAATTTGAATGGCGAAGTTGTGCCCTTAGGAACTTGAAGTTTTCCAATTTCCTCATACATGCCTTTTAAACAGTCGTTGCAAAAGGATAATTCACGCTTGATTAGTCCTTTTGTGCTGAACGAATAATCGGCAAGGTTGTTGCAACCAATGAAATCACATTTGGTCGGTCTCTTGCACTTTTCTATTTGCATTTTCTTCCTCCTCTTTTAAAAGTTGCAGCAGGCGGATTTTTTCTTTCTCCAATTCTTCATCGCTCATCTTTTCCACCGAAAAATCACCATAAAACTTTTCCAGCAGAATTTTCAGCGCTGACAAATCGGGTGAAAGTTGCTTTTTGGTAACCTTCTTTTTAGCAAGCACCTCTTCTCCATTTTCATCCACGCTGTATTCACAAACTTGCTCTTTGGCTATGTAACCCAGCGCCTTTTTAAGTAGTGCTTTTTTAAGTTTTTCTTCGCTTAGGTCGCTCAAAATTTCCCCCTCCTTGCAATAGTTAGCCCATTTTAACCCGCGCATGAGGGCAAATTCAATTTCGAGTGCCAACTATTATTCACACATTTTGAAGTTGCGAGTAAAATGATAATGTAGAGGTATTTATGAGCACGCTGCTTGAATTTAAAGATGTTAATTTTTTTTATCAAACCAAAGATGCGGAAATTCACGCACTTAAAGATTTAAACTTTACAGTGGATAAAGAAAGTTTTGCGTCTATTGTAGGCCCAAGCGGTTGTGGCAAAACCACAATTTTATCGCTCATTGCAGGACTTTTGAAAAAAAGTTCTGGCCAGATATTGCTAAACGGAAAAGAAATCGATGAAAATGATTCCCGCATAGGCTACATGTTTCAGCGCGACCATCTTTTTGAATGGCGCAATATTTGGCAAAATGTAACACTCGGCATAGAACTCACTAAACCAAAAGATGCCGATAAAAAAAAGGAATTTGCAAAATCCCTTTTAAAAAAATACGACCTCTACGATTTCATCTCTTCAAAGCCTCGCGCACTAAGTGGCGGGATGCGACAGAGAGTTGCACTGATTAGAACCTTGGTTATGGAGCCAACGCTGCTGCTGCTTGATGAGCCTTTTTCTGCGCTGGATTTTCAAACCAGGCTTAGAGTTTGCGACGATGTTTATGAAATAATCAAAAGCGAGAAAAAAACCGCTGTTTTGGTTACGCATGACATTTCGGAAGCAATTTCAATGTCAAACAAAGTGATTGTTCTCTCTTCTAGACCCGCAACTGTCAAACATGTACAAATGCTAAATCTTAATGGAGAAACCCCACTGTCAAGGCGTGAAGACCCAACTTTTGGCAGCCTTTTCGACTTGATATGGAAAAAACTTACGAATGAAAAACAAACAACTGAAAACTAAACCTTCTTCTGCTGCGCCCTACTCCAAAGCACATGAAAAGTATTTGAAAAGGCTTAGAAATGATAAAATCTTTGTTCTTTCCTTTCAAATTTTAATTCTAGTTTTAATTATTGGACTGTGGGAACTTTTAGCAGCAACAAACGTCATTGACCCATTCTTCGTTAGTAGCCCATCAAGAGTGTTTAACATGTTTATAAGTATGGTGGAGAATGGAACTATATGGCGACACATTGGCATAACTCTGCTTGAAACTTTGGTGGGGTTTGCCATAGCAACTTTGGGCGGAACGCTGATTGCCATTCTGCTTTGGTGGAACAAGCGATTAAGGCGAATACTTGAACCCTACATTGTGGTGTTAAATTCACTGCCAAAAATTGCGCTTGGGCCCATCATAATCCTTTGGGTGGGCTCTGGAATGAGCGCAATCATAACAATGTGTGTGCTTATCTGCATAGTTTTAACCACCATATCCATGCTAAATGCATTCAATTCTTGTGATGCTGATAAAATTCAACTGATGAAATCTATGCACGCAAACAAGTTCCAAATATTTTGGAAACTTATTCTCCCCAATGCAACAAGCGAATTTATTTCGGTGTTAAAGATAAATGTTGGCATGAGTTGGGTTGGAACTATCATGGGTGAATATCTTTCATCAAGTGCAGGGCTAGGCTATTTAATCGTGTATGGAAGTCAAATATTCAACATCAATCTTGTAATGACAAGCACAGTTCTGCTTTGCATACTTGCCGCGCTTATGTATCTGGCAATATGCTTAATAGAAAAGTGGCATTCACGCTAGGAAGTATCTTTCTGTGGCGTAAAAAACAAAATCATCAAAAGAAGAACCCCTAGCACACTTGCAAAGGGATAAAGAAAACTAACAATCGCCCCAAACCCAAACAGCGATGCTAGCCCCGGAAATATTATCGCAATAAAGTAGATAAGTTTTTGGGAAAGATTAAACTTTTTGAGAGTTTCGGCGGTTGTGAACACCAATGAGAAAAGTGTGGTGATGCACCCTGAAAAAACTACAAATCTAATCAAAATTCCCTTCACCCCACTCGATAAAAACACAAGAGGCATGCCCTCTTCCATGCTCGCGGGGTTTGAAAGAAGCACAAAATTAGTGAGAAGCAGAAAGGCAGAAAGAATAAGGCTGGAAATTAAACTTGCCAAAACTTTCTGCTTTTTTGTCATGTCAAGCCCAGTTTTGGCAATCACCAGCCCGCTGATGGAAAAATTCAGCACCCAATAAAGCACCGCGAAAAATAGCCCCGCAAACGCGTTTTGTCCCCTAAGCGCAGAAAAATCTGGCATGCCAAAATTTGAAATCAAAACCACCAGCAGACAAACAAGTGTTGCAGGAATAAGCAGGTTGTTGAGTTTGGCAAGCATCGGCACGCCCTTTTTTGAAACTCGGCAGCATATAAGAAAAAGCACAACCACAAACACTACTTTCACATAGATGTTATCCGGCAAAACATTTATTGTTCCTGCAATCATGGAGGCAGTGAAAATTAAGGAAATAATCACACATATGATTGAAAAAAATTTAGACGCCGCAAGTTTGTTCAGCGCCTTTTCGCCCAAACTAAAAAACGCATAAATAATTGCAAAAAACGCAAAAAAAGTTAAGGCAATAAAAAAATATGAAACCGCCCCAAACCTAGAAAAAAACACCGCGATTTCCTTGCCGCTTGCAAAACCCGAGCCAATCACAGTGCCAATAACAATCATGGCCGCAGAAAAAGTTTTTTTCATTAAAATAAATATATTTTTTTATTTTTTAAAAAATTACGCAAAATAAGTGGCATGAGAAAACTTTTTCCGCTTTATGCCATAGTTGTTGTGATTGCATGTGGGCTTATCACATGCATTCTTCCATATCCGCTTGTTTCCAAATACACAAACTTAACTTCAAAGGATGTTTACAACATCAACAACTATAACGAAAGCGAAGAGCACATTTATTCCCCTTCCAGCCCAGTCAGCGTATCCAACCTAAACTGGTTTGACACAGTAAACACCATGTTCAAAACATATCAAAAAACCCGCGTGATTGATATTAAAAGCGGCCTTACATACTATGTTTATCGCAACGGCGGCCACAATCATGCCGATGTTGAACCAATCAACCAAGAAAACACCGCGATTTTTAAAGAAATATATGGCGGCGTTTGGAGTTGGGCACGGCGCCCTGTTTGGGTTGAACTTGGTGAAGGCAATTTTGTTGCAGCAAGCATAAACGGCTATCCACACGGGCAAAGTTATGTTGAAAACACAGGAATGGATGGGCACACATGCATACATTTTTTGCTCAGCAAAACGCATGGCACAAAGCGCGTTGACGAAGCCCACCAAGAAGCGGTCGCCTATGCCTATGCTCACAGAGATGAAATTGAAAATTATTTGTAAAAAAATGCAAATTTAATTGCATTTTTTAATAATATTTTGATTATTTATGATAACTTGTTCCAGCAGCGATGTTAAAGGCTCGGTAAATTTGTTCAATCGCCACAATTCTGGCAAGATTATGCGGCAGGGTTATTTTTCCAAAACTCAATTTTTTATCGGCTGCTTTTTTAACGCCATCACCAACCCCATATGAGCCGCCTATAACAAAAGTCAGTGTGCTGTTTAACAGACTGGACTTTTGAATAAACTGGCTAAACTGCTCACTTGAAATTGCCTCACCTTGAACGTCAAACAAAATTACGCTGCCTTTGCACTTTTCCAAAATAAGTTTTTCCTCTTTTTGCAAAATGTCTTTTGGCGTGGAGGCAACATTTTTTTCTTCCACCTCAATAACATTAAACTTGCAAAATTTTTGCAGGCGCTTTATGTATTCATTTTGGGCTTCAACCCAAAATTTTTCTTTCAAATTTCCCACGCAAACAAGATTAACCGTAATCATAGCACCCCCCAAACAAAAGTGCAAATTGTAAGCACTGCGCCAAGGCACATGGTTACCGCAAGCAACAGTTTGCCATATTTAGGCATAACAAACTTTTGCTCCTGCCCGTCATCCTCGATGATGATAAACTGTTTAAGCCTGTCAAAAGCGTCGCTGCTAAGCGGCTGCCCTGCAACATTGTTTTTCGCATTTTCCAGGTCCATCAAATACGCCTCTCTCAGCAGTTGCTTGCCAAATTCTTGCTGCATAAGGTTGATGTCGTCTTTTAAACTAAGCGAAGCAATTTTTCTTGTAAGCAAAAACAGCAGATACAACAAAATCACCAAAATTGCAAGTGTCATAATGATTGCCACAAACACATTTGAACTCAAAACCGCTTCAACCCAACTTACAATTTCTCCAAAAGGCAAACCGTTCACCTGTGAGAATGTTAGATAGGTGCTTAAAAAGTTGTTCATGAAATGCACAATCATGGCTGGAACTATCGAATTTGAAACCATGGTTAAAAATCCCAAGAACAAACCAATTATTGTGGCATAGAAAAACTGCTCAATGTTTAAATGCAACAATCCAAAAAACAGCGCCGAAATCCAAATGGCTTTGCTTGCGCCAAGCGGACTGAGCGATTTAAGCAGCATGCCTCTGTGAGCAATCTCCTCACAAATGCCTGGCAGCACTGCTGTGAAAATAACATTGACAATAAGCGTAGCAAACGAATATGACGAAATTGCAGAGCCAGAAGCGTGCTCATATCCAAGCAGGCCAATCAAACCATTGAAAGCGCTTGAAACAAACATATTCAAAAAGAATACAACCGCACCAAGCAAAATGCTGAAACCCACAATCTTCCATGAAACCTTTTTGATGCCAAACTCACCAAAAGTGCGCTTAATTTTTTGTTTTTTAAATGCTGAATAAAGAAAAATGCTGCCGCAAAATAACAGCACAATTTGCACAACAATGGTGAAAACATAGTCGCCTGCCTCACCCATAAACGACAACAGCCCAAAAGACGACAGCAATCTAAGCGCAACAAAAAGGATGACGATAATAAAATATGTCAACATCGCACTATTAAAAGATTTATATTTTTCAGCCATAGTTTTATTATATTCCCTTTGTCCGCTTGTAATTCATTAGGTTTAAGCGCTTGGCATAAAACCAATCGCCGTGCCAATTATAAAAATAATCACAGCCACGCCAATGCTCACCCAAAATGAAATTGGCATGTTTTTAAAGCCTGTTTTGCTCTGCTGTTTTTCTGTTTGCTGGTCGTTTTCCTCATCCTGATTTTTGCCTTTAAAGTAAAAGCGCTCTATCAAATAAATCAGCACACCAGCAACAGCCGCAACAACAATGGCAAGCACCCAAACCCATGCATTTGTATATGACACACTCATGTCAAGCCCATGCCTAACGGTGAAGTAGTTGATGATTATAACGATGGCATTGTTTAAAAAGTGAACAAGCATGCTTGTGAAAGTTGAGCCCGTTCGCATAGCCAGCCAGCCAAGCACAAGCCCAAGCGCGAAAGGATACACAAGTTGCTGAATTGAGCCGTGCATAAGCGCAAACATCAACGCTGAAATGAATAGCGCGCTAATGTCGCTAAGCCCCTTTCTAAGGCCGTTAAGAAGAATGCCTCTAAACACCAATTCTTCAAAAATTGCAGGAAGCAGTGCCATCAAAATCAGCGCAAGCACAAGCCAGCCAAAGTTATCCATAGGAAGAGAAATTTGGGTTAAATTATAGCCACCAAGTTGCAAAACATAGTCTATTCCGCCAATCAAATATTGCATGCCAAACACACAAATAAGTGCCACGGCAAAACAAACCACGGTGTTAACTATGCCAATTTTAAACTTGACTTTTGCGGCGCTAAAACTCACCTTTTTCACCTTATTGAACGCAAAAAACACAATTGCAAAAGCAATTGGGCTGCACAAGCAAGAAAATATTGTGTAAACCACCGAACTTTCAATGCTCTCCGCTGGCACCCCAGAGGAGATTACAATTTGGCAGACAAGCACCAGCAACAGCGAAATTACATATGGCGCAACCAATGCACATATGTAAGCAATGCCCATATCCTGTGGGTTATAAAATTTTGCTTTTTCAAAAGTTTGAGGAGTGATTTTTTGTTTTGTCATGACAAAATTATACAACATATGCTGGACTTTTCAAAGCAAATAAGTTAAAATTTTGTTATGAACAAATTTATCTCAGCCGCAATTAAGCAGGCGCAAAAAGCATATACCGCAGGTGAAATTCCAGTTGGCGCAGTTGTCGTGAAAGACGGCAAAATTATTTCGCGCGGCTATAACAAACGCGAAAGCAGCCAAATTGCCACCAAGCATGCGGAAATAATTGCCATAGAAAAGGCCTGCAAAAAACTTGGCAGTTGGCGGCTGGAAGATTGTGACATCTATGTCAGTTTAGAGCCTTGCCCAATGTGTCTTGGCGCCTGTGTGAATGCCCGATTGAAAAACATCTATTATGCCGCCGAGCAAACCTCGTCTAGCGACAACATCACCAACCTCATCGCCTCCTCAAACAGGCTAAACCATAAAGTGAACTTGATTTTGATTAAAGACGAGCGGGCCTCGACGCTGCTTTCACAATTTTTTACGCAAAAAAGAAGAGCAAACTAATCTTGCTCTTTTCTTTTAATTATTTCAATAAGCATATCTTTAAACTCTTGGTCGTTAATTTCGCCCTTGTTCTTTAATTGTCGCAACACATCGATTTTGCGCTTTACGGCCTCATCACTCTCGTGCGCACTTGAAACATCGCCATAATCATAAACCATCGCTTCGTTGTTGAACTCGCCGCTTCTAAGTTCGCTGGACGGAACATTTTTATAGCAAAATGAAATGTAAAGCAGCAAACATGCAATGGAAACAAGCCCTCCGCCTATAATGGTCAGCGCGCAACCCGCCTTATATTTACCCGACGAGGTTTGAAAAACTTTATTCGCACCTGTAACCTGCAAAAGCAAAACACCGCCAATAAGTGAAAGCACGCCCATTATGGCAATAACCACCCCCATCGCAATGAAGGCTTCGCGAGGAATATTGATGCCTGGAATTGCCATGCCCATTCCCGTTAAGGCCTCGCCGAAATATCCCGTTGTGGTTGCCAAAATAATGCCCGCAAAAATGCAGCCAATGGCGTCTATAATTGCAAAAATTGCACTAACTTTCACAAGTGTTGCTTTTGTTTGGTTCATGATAATAATATTATACAATAATTTAGAAAAAAATCAATTTATTTTTTTAAAAGGTCAAGCACCATGTCATGAAACTCTTGCTCTGTAATTTCACCCTTTTGCTTCATCTCTCTAAGAATTTCAAGTTTGTTTTTAATTTTTTCATTGCCATCTTCCACCTTAGGTTGTGGCTGAACTGATGGCGCAGGCACCACCTCTGGTTTAGAGTCATCATTCAGTGCAAAAGCGATGTAAAGCAAAATCGCCGACACGCCCACAGCGCCGCTGCCTATGATTGTGAAAACTGCCCCAGTAATAAACATGCCTTTTCTTTGTTTAATTTTATCGCCCGACACCGAGCACAAAAGCAAAATTCCACCAACAAGATTAACAATCGCCAGCAAAAACATAACAATACCCATGGCGATAATCATGTTGGTTAACACCGCAATGTCTGCGGTTACCTCAAACCTTAAACTATCTACAATAACGCTTGCATTTAAACAAAACACCAGCCCTAAAATAAACATAAAAAAGCACTCAACAAGTGCGATAATGCCGCTCGCTAAAATCAAGCCTTTCTTTGATTTATTCATTTCTCCTCCTATTTGAATTTTAACATTAAATTTAATTAAAAGTCAATATAAATTCCTTACCTTTATGTTATAATATACTTAGGAGATGAGATGAACAGAAACATTTTGCTGACAGGCGGAACAAGCGGCATTGGCAAGGGACTGAAAGATTATTTTGAAAGCAAAGGCGACAAGGTGTTTAACCTGTCTCTTTCTTCGCAAGAATATCCTTGCGATATAACCAACGCCGCCCAACTTGATGCGGTTTTTGAAAAACTGCAAAACATTAAGTTTGACATTTTAATCAATTGTGCTGGGCGCGGGCTTTCTGGCGCAGTTGAACTTACCAGCGAAAGCGACGTGCGCGCTCAATTTGAACTCAACTTTTTTGCACTCGTAAGTGTAACAAAAAAAGCGCTTCCGCTTATGAAAGAAAAAAGCAAAATAATAAACATCAGTTCCACTTGTGCCCTATTTCCGCTGCCGTTTAGGGCTTATTACTGCGCAAGCAAAGCGGCTGTAAACATGCTAACAGACGGGCTGAGAATGGAACTTAAAAACACAGGCATTCAAGTTGCCGCCATTTGCCCAGGCGAAGTTAAAACCAACTTCACTAAAAACCGAGTAAAACATTTTGAAACCAACGCTAGATATGGCGATAGCGTTGAAAAATCCACTTGCTATGTAGACAGCCATGAAGATAAGCGCATGAGCGTTGAAAAAGCCGTTAAAAAAATGGCAAAATTCATTGAACGCAAAAAGTTAAAACCTATGACGATTATTGGCAAGCAAAAATATCTTTACTTCATCTCTCGCTTTGTGCCAAAAGCGCTGTTTGTTAAAGTTATAGGAAAAATTTTTGTAAAGTAAATTGACAGAAAATTTAATGTGAGCATATCATGAAAATGGAGGTGCTTACAAATGAAAAATTGTTATAGCCCTGGCTGTTATTTTGACATGCCTTGCCATTGCCCTCCATCCTGCCCGCAGCCTTGTTGCAATCCGCCCTGCCCTCAAAACAACAATATGATGGGCGGCTGCGGATATTTAAACATCGCAATCCCAATTGGATTACTTATTTTTGCGGGAGGATTTTTGCTCGGGCAAAAATGCAATTAAAAAATGCTTAATTTTTTAAGCATTTTTTTACATTTCTTTTAACAAATCTTCCAAAAACGCAAAAACTTCATCAAAAGTTTGTTGCTTTTCTAAATCCACGCCCGCATCTTGCAAAAGTTCAACTGGGCCTTTTTTGCAACCACTTTTTAAAAAGTTTAAATATTTTTGCTTTGCCCCCTCTTCACCTTTCAAAATTCTGCTTACAATGTTGAGCGCACTAATGAGGCCCGTGGCGTATTTGTAAACATAGAATGCGCTGTAAAAATGAGGAATTCGTGCCCATTCAAATTGGGTTTCTTTTGTAAGCACAACACCTTTTCCAAAGTATAATTTGTTAAGTTCTAAATACTTTTGGCACAACTTATTTTTTGAAAGAGGCTGATTTTGTTCATATTGTTCATGCACCCATTGCTCAAATTCAGCAAACATTGTCTGTCTAAAAATTGTGCCTTTCACATCTGTGAAAAGTTCATCAATGATATGGCTTTTTTGGCTGGCACTATCTTGCTCATTCAAAAGCATAAGCCTCAATAGCATTTCATTCACCGTGCTTGCAACCTCTGCCACAAAAATCACATAGTCGCTCTCTTCAAAAATGTTGTTTAAGTTTGAATAATATGTGTGCAGCGCGTGACCAAGTTCATGCGCCAAAGTTGTGACTGATTGAAAATCCCCTGTAAAGTTGGTGAGCACAACAGGATGCGCGCCATATGCCCCCGATGAATATGCCCCGCCTGCCTTGCCATCGTTTGGCATAACATCAATCCATTTTTCTTTCACTGCTTTGTCAATCAACGAAACATACTCCTCGCCCAGTGGCGCGACTGCTTTTTTAATAAGTTCAATCGCTTGCTCAAAGGTGTAGGTTTTGTTAACCGCATTTTTTAACGGCGCAAATTGGTCGTAAATATAAAATTTGTCATAGCCCAAAATCTTTTTCTTTTTTTCAAAATATTTGTAAAGCAATTTAAGGTGTTTATGAACATTTTCAATCAGCGCATTATACACTTCAATTTTTGCGTCTTCACCAGATATGGCACTGGCAAGCGCGCTGTCATATTTTCTAATTTTTGCAAAGTAGCAGTTGGCTTTCACCTCGCTGATATAGTTGTTAGAAATAAAATTGATAAACCTGCCGTAAGCGCCATTTTCCTCAGCGAAAGTGTTTTTTCTAAGTTCTCTATCTGGGCTGTGCATAAATTTGGAATACAATGCTTGGTTATATTTATGACTTCTGCCTTTGCCGTCTTTGACATCATTAAATTTTAAGTCGGCATCGCTGAACGCATCGTGGTTGCTTGAAAATCCGTCCAAAAAATCACCCATGCCAGAAAGAAGTTTTTCTTCATTTTTTGGAAGAATATGTGGTTTTTCTTTGATAATATCCTTAAAAAACAGTCTAAAATGTAAAAATTTTGGATTTTTCATTAAAGAATTTAATTTTGCATTAGAAAACTTGCTCACCTCAGGCGTTATAAAAGAAGATGCAACGGAAATTTGATTTTCAATTTTTGAAATGTAATTAAGCCTCTCCATCGCCTTGCTGTCTGCCAAATTTTCATCCGCCTTGCGTTTAGCATAACAATAAAGCAAAATCATCTCTTGCGAATACTCGCTTGAAAGATTGAGCACTTTCAAAAGATTATCTTCATCTGCAAGTTTGCCTTCAAAACTTTTGAAAAGGTTTTCATATTGTAAAAGATTTTTCACCCTAATTTTAAAATCTTCGTCATCTTTGGCAAACGCGGTTAAATCCCATTTATATTTTTGTGGCACAGCGCTTCGTTTCATTTTCACCTCACAAAATATTTTGAAATGTTAAATTGGTTCCATGGTCGTTTGCCCTCGTCTGGGCTGGCAATGAAAACCATTTTTTCTTTTGTGGTTGGATGAGTAAATTCAAGCCTTCCCGCCCAAAGTGCCAAGTTGCCTTTTGCGGCGTTTTTGTTGTATTTCATGTCACCATAAATTGGATGCCCAATGCTTGCAAGTTGCACCCGTATTTGATGCGACCTTCCTGTTAAAATTTTCACGCTTAAAAGTGAATATTTTTCATTTGTCTGCAAAGTTGTGTAAACAAGTTCTGCTTTTTTTGCACCCTCTTCAAGCGGCGGACAAATTTTTACGATGTTGTTTTTTTCGTCTTTTTTAAGATAATGCACAAGGTGCTGAGATTGATATTTTATTTTGCCCTCAACCACTGCAAAATAAACCTTTTGCATTTGATGAGATTGCAGTTGTTTTGAAAGGCGCTCGGCCGATTTAGAGTTTCTTGCAAAAACCATAAGCCCACCAGTTGGCCTATCCAACCTGTGCACCAAACCTATAAACGCTTCGCCAGGTTTGTTGTATTTTTGCTTAACATATTCTTTAACCTCGCTAAGCAAATCTAAGTCGCCCGACTCATCCTTTTGCGATGGTTGGTTTTGAGGCTTAATCACAACGATTATTTGATTGTCTTCATAAACAACTTGCATATCAAACTCCTTTTGCGCGCGCGGAGAGGAAATTTTGCTCCGCAAAATTTCGCCGCCTGGCGGCGGGCGCATGCGCATGCATGCACTCTCCGCGCGCTACTTCCAAATTTTAAATCCGCTGTTGCCGCAAGGCAAAATCAAGCCCTCTTTGGTTGCAAGCCCGATTTCATCTGCCTCAACATTTTCGCTGCCAAAAACTAAACTTAATATGTTTGCAATCACTCCCGCTTGCAGCCCTGTAGTGTAAGAATTTATCAACACAAAAAGAGGCTGCGGCGAAAGCACCTGCGCGCAAAGTTTAACAAACTCAAACAAATTTTCTTCAATCTTCCACATCTCGCCGCTTGGCCCTCTGCCATAACTTGGAGGGTCCATGATGATGGCATCATAACTATTTCCGCGCCTTATTTCGCGCTCAATAAATTTTTTGCAATCATCCACAATAAAGCGGATGTTGGAAATGTTGTTAAGTGCGGCGTTTTGCTTAGCCCGCTCAACCATGCCTTTGCTGGCATCCACATGCGTAACTTCCGCCCCTGCCTCACTGCACGCAACAGAGGCGCAACCAGTATAGGCAAAAAGGTTAAGCACCTTGATTTTTCTGCCAGTGCCTTGAATGAGTTGCTGCATTCTCTGCCAGTTTACTGCCTGTTCTGGAAAGATGCCTGTATGCTTAAAGCCCATTGGTTTTACAATAAATTTAAGATTGTTCCAAGTGCAGGTCCACTGCTCAGGCATTTTTTTAATTTCCCGCCAATGTCCACCGCCAGAGGACGAGCGCTCATAAACCGCGGTAATCTGCTTTTCAAAAGGCTTAACTCGGTTTTCAAAATCTCCCCAAATCACCTGAGGGTCAGGCCTGAGCAAAACTTGGCCATTCCAGTTTTCAACCTTTTTGCCATCCCCGGTTGCAAGCACTTCAAAATCTTTCCACCCGTTTGCAATTTTCATGTGCACTCCTTAAATTTTCTTTATAGCAAAGTTGAGGTTTGCAGCATTAAATTTAAATGTGCCCTCACCAAAATTAAGTTCATCACAAAGCGTGCCAGATTTGATAAGGCCAGAATGCTTTTTCATAACTTTTTTAACATCTTCATCGCCGTTGATAGAAATCACAATGTGGTCGGTAACTTCAAGCCCAATGTCCTTTCTCGTCTGCTGAACCTGTGAGATAAAATCTCTAACAAGGCCCTTTTCTTTAAGTTCTTCGGTTAAAGCAACGTCCAAAACCACGGTTACATCGCCATTGCTTTCGCTTACAAACCCCTCTTTATTTTTAACTGAAATAAGCACATCGTCCATGGTTAAAATCATGTCGTCAATGTAGAGGTTTTCGCCCTTTCTAAGCAAAGCGACATCGGCATTGGCATCACATGAAGCAAAATATTGCCTGATTTCATTCAATCTTTTGCCGTATTTAGGCCCAAGAGTTTTAAGTTGTGGTTTAAGTTCAAAATTCACATAGGTGTTTGCGTCATGGCTGAAAGCGATATCCTCAACATTGAGTTCATCTTTAATCAAATTTTGAAGTTCTTTATCAAGATTGATTTTCTCGGCCGTGCAAACGATGACCTTGGCAAGTGGCTGACGGTTTTTAATCAGGCTTGCGGCTCTGCAAGCCCTGCCCAAAATAACAATATCCAAAACTTTTTCCATGCCACGATTGAGTTTTTTGTCAATCAGCGCGTCATCTTTTTGAGGATACTGACAGAAATGCACACTTTCAGGCGCATTTTTATCCACACTTCTCACCAAGTTTTGATAGATGCTTTCAGCAATAAATGGAACAAATGGCGCAATCAGTTTGCAAAGCGATGACAGCACTTCATACAAAGTTTTAAATGCAGCATTTTTGTCATCAGCCATGCCGTTCTGCCAAAATCTTTCACGGCTGCGCCTGATATACCAGTTGGAAAGTTCATCCACAAAATTGGTTATTGCGCGAGTTGCAGACTGCAATTCATATTTTTCAAGTTTTTCATTAACCTCTTCAACCAGAGCGTTATATTTTGAAAGCAACCACCTATCCAGCAAACTAAGTTTGCAGTCAGCAAGGCTGATTTTGGTTGGGTCAAAATTGTCGATATCTGCATAGAGCACATAAAAAGCATACACGTTCCAAAGCGTGCCCATAAACTTGCGTTGAAGTTCAATCAAGTTGTCTTCATTGAATGAAAGCCCTTGCCCAGGCGAGCAGGAATAGAAGAAATACCATCTCAGCCCGTCTGCTCCCTCTTTATCCAAAATCGACCATGGGTCAATGCCATTGCCGAGGTGTTTAGACATTTTAACACCAAACCTATCATTCACAAGCCCAATCGCCTCACAAGTTTTGTATGGGCTTTTGCCAAACACTGCACTGTTTACAGCCTGCAAAGTGTAAAACCACCCTCTGGTTTGGTCGATGCCCTCAGCAATAAAATCTGCTGGGAAGGTTTTTTCAAACATCTCTTTATTTTCAAATGGATAGTGATATTGTGCAAATGGCATAGAGCCAGAATCAAACCAGCAGTCCATAACCTCTGGCGTTCTAGTCATGGTTTTGCCACACTGTGGGCATGGGAAAGTGATTTTATCAAGCGTTGGTTTATGAAGGTCAAGTTCGCCTTTCACGCCCGAAAGTTTTCTTAATTCTTCCACACTTCCAATCACATGTTTGTGGCCGTTTTCACAAGTCCAGAAAGGCAGCGGAGTGCCCCAATATCTTGTTCTAGAAATGCCCCAGTCGATGTTGTTTTCAAGGAAATTGCCCATTCTGCCCTGTTTGATTGTCTCTGGCAGCCAGTTTACTGAATTGTTGTTTTTAACAAGCAAATCCTTGATTGCGGTGGTTTTAACAAACCATGCATTTTTTGCGTAATACAAAAGCGGAGTGCCGCATCTCCAACAATGTGGATAAGCGTGCTCAATCAACTTAACCTTAAACAGTTTGCCTTCGCTTTTTAACTTGTCGATGATTGGTTTATCTGCCTCTTTAACAAACATGCCGGCAAAATCGGTTTCTTTGCTCATCTTGCCCTCTTCATCAACAAGTTGAACAAAGTCGATGTTATATTTTTTGCCCACTTGATAATCCTCTTCACCAAACGCAGGCGCAATATGAACTATGCCCGTGCCGTCCTCGGTGGTAACATAGTCGTCAACGGTAACGAAATAGGCGTTTTTAACCTGTTTTTCAACATAGTTAAACAGCGGAACATATTTGTGCCCCTCAAATTCTTTTCCCTTTTTCTCATACACAATCTTGTAAGTGCCATCCTCGAAGAGAGTTGGAATAAGGCTTTTAAGCATGATAAAGTTTTCGCCGTCCACGCTTATCTTCGCATAAACCTCATTTGGGTTCATACACAAAGCCACATTGGATGGAAGCGTCCAAGGCGTGGTTGTCCAAACAAGAAAATAGGTGTTATCTTCCTCTTTGCTTTTAATTTTAACAAAGATGGAGTTTTCTTTTAAAATTTTGTAGTTGTCGCCGTTTTCAACCTCCATTTTGGAAAGGCTGGTGCCGCAGCGTGGGCAGAAAGGCACAATTTTATGCCCAAGGTAGATTAAGCCCTTTTTATCCATCTCTTTAAGCGCCCAAAAAACTGATTCGATATAGTTGTTGTCATAGGTGATGTATGGATGCGACATGTCAATCCAATACCCAAGCCTGTCGGTGATTTTTTCCCAAAGGCCTTTATATTTCCAAACCGACTGTTTGCAAAGTTCAATAAACTTTTCAACGCCAAACTTTTCAATATCCTGTTTGCCGTTTAAGCCCAGCGATTTTTCAACCTCAACCTCAACAGGCAGCCCGTGAGTATCCCACCCCGCTTTTCTTGGCACAAAAAAGCCTTTCATGCTTTTAAAGCGTGGAAAAACATCCTTAATTGCTCTTGTAAGCGGATGCCCCATGTGTGGCATGCCGTTTGCAGTTGGTGGGCCCTCATAGAAAGAGTAAACCTTGCCCGAATTTTCATTTAGGTGCAAGCCCTTTTCAATAATGCCGTTCTTTTTCCAAAACTCCAAAATTTCGGTTTCGTTTTTGACAAAATCAAGTTTTGTGTCAACTTTTTTATACATTTTCTCCTCCAAATGTTAATTTTTTGGCGAAACAGAGATTTTTTAACAAAAAACCTCGGCACTTGCAAGACCCCGCCGAGGTTCAACCACTTGTAAATGCCTGTATGCCATCACATACTCCTTCTATAACGGGAAGTCCCGGCAAAACTTACTAAATTTCAGTCCGCAACTCCAAAAGTGATAATTCGCTTGCCCTTTTATTGCCTCGCACCATCCGGCAACTCTCTGGAAAAGTGTGCTAGTGAATGTTGTCTTTTATCATCGTTTTTATATAACCAAGTTTAGTTTATCATTATGTTTAAATTTTGTCAACTAAAAGTTATCCAAAACTTTGTTCATTTCAATGGCGTCCGCGCCCGTTACGATGCCAAGCGGCAATTCGTTTGGCTCGCCATTTTTTGTAAGCAAAATTGCAAGAAGTTTTGGGTTTGTGTGAAATTTGTTCAGCGCATCTTCAATCGTAAGGTCAACTTTGCAAACTTCATAGTAATTTGAGTCTTTAATTTTGGTTAACATATCTTCAATCTGTGCGTTTTCTAAAAAGGTTTTTGCCTTGCCGCCAGAAAGCAGAAAAAGACCAAAAGAATTTAAAATTTTTTGACCATTTGCAATGCCGATAAGTTGCTTGTTTTTATAGACAGGAATATTTGAATAATTTGAAGAAGCAATAAGTTTAATCACCTCTTCCATTGATGCATGCGCTTCGGTTGAAAGCACATCCCTGCGGCAAATGTCAATTGCCTTTGGAGGTGTGTTGATAAGCCTTTCAATTTTTTCAATGTGCTCCACCACCTGCTCGTGTGGCTCAGCGATTATATATGATTTGTTGCCTTGATGCACAATGGCATTTCTAAGCCTGCCATAATCAATAAGGTCATCCTCATATTTTCTTACAACATAGTTTAAACTAACGCATCTTCTAATAAGGTCGGAAAAGCCCATGCTTCTGTTAAGCCCATATCTTGCGCGCAAGGAATAGTCAATATTGTTGAATGCATCTAAAAATCTTTCTGCTTTTGTTTTTTCAGCCATCACTTTCTCCTAGATTAAATTTAGTTATATTATAAAGCAAAATATAAAAAATAAAAAATGATTTTCCTTGATTTTTTCAACCTTTTAGTTTATAATAATTGAACCGGGCTAGATGGGGAGTTAGCGGTGCCCTGTAACCTGCAACCCGCTATAGCAGGATTGAACGCTTGCCTCGGCAATGCTAGGTCAAAAATGTGCAGGCTTATTTTGGCGATGAAATCAAGGTCTTATGCAACGGTTGCTCCTGAACCATGTCAGGCCCTGACGGGAGCATCATTAAGGGAATACAACTGTGTGCCATAAGGAAGCTTTGGTGGAGCGAAAATAGTTTGAGGCAGTTGGTTTAGCATTGACAAAGCATTCGCCCGGTCGTGAAAAAAGCAAGTTAAAGGCTTGCTTTTTTGTTTTTATCACACGGTCAAGAAGCCATGCCCTTTTGGGCATGTTTTTTATTTGCTGAGCAAATAAAAAGGCAAGACTTTTTTAAGTCTTGCGCTTCTTGACCGGAGAGTTTTATTTAAGCCTTTTTTTGTGCTTTTTTAACTTTATTTGTGGCTTTTTCGACTTCTTTCATAACTGCCTTTTCACTTTTATCAACCATTTGTTTGGCAGAGGTTGAATATTTATATAAAAGTGCGCCAGTTACAAGCCCCATGCTAAAACCCAAAAGCATCATAACATCTTTCATATCTCCCTCCTTGCAATATAGTGTGCGAAGAGAGCGAAAAAATATACTTTTGCAAATAAACTTGAAAATTAACTATAAAAAAGGGGATTGTTATTCCCCTTCTTGTGCTTGCTCTTTTTTCTGCAATTTTTCAAGGCGTTTGTGATAGTCTGCAATGGCATCTTTAATGCCGTCAACTGCAAGCGATGCGCAGTAAACTTTGTTGGATGGAAGTTCTTCTAAAACCTCAATAATGTCTGCGCTTGTCAAACTTAAAGCATTTGAAACTGGCATGCCTTTAACCAAATCGCACACAACATCTGCCGATGCGATTGCAGCGCAACATCCATAAACTTTAAATCTTGCCTCCTGAATTACTTCGTCTTCAATTTGCAGATAGAACTTCATAATGTCGCCGCATCCAACATCGCCAACTTTGCCCGTGCCATTTGCGCCTTTCATTCCGCCAGCATTTTTTGGATTTTGAAAAATGGAAAGAACTTTTTTGTTATACATTTTTATCTCCTCCCTGCCTTAGTAATTGGTGAAATAGCCCTCAACTTTTTAACAGCACTAATTAACACTTCCAGTGCATAGTCAACATCGGCTTTGGATGTGTTTTTGCCAAATGAAAACCTGATTGTGCCTTGTGCAAGTTCATCTTCAATTCCCATTGCTTTTAAAACATGTGAAGGCAAAAGTGAATTGGATGTGCATGCAGATGCGGTTGAAACAGCAACGCCGTCAAGGTCCAAAAGCATCAAAAGGCTTTCGCCTTCCACCATTTCGAACGACACGCTAACAGTGCCCTGAATTTTTTGATGAGGATGGCCGTTGATGTGAATATATTCAACATTTTCTTTTAATTTAGAAAGGAAATATTCCCTGATTGAACGCAATTTTTGTTGATTGATTGCAAGGTCTCTCACAGCAATTTCTGCTGCCTTTCCAAAGCCTGCAATGCCTGGAACATTAAGTGTGCCGCCGCGTTTGCCACGCTCTTGGCTGCCACCGTCAACCAAGTTTTCAATTCTTATGCCGTTTTTAACATACAACGCGCCCACGCCTTTTGGCCCATAAATTTTATGTGCTGAAATGCTGAGTGCATCAATTTCCATATCCTGCACATCAAGCCTAAGCGCGCCAAGTGCCTGAACTGCATCGGTGTGGAAAATAATTCCATTCTCATGCGCGGTTTTTGCAATGGTTTTGATGTTTTGAATTGTGCCAACTTCATTGTTAACCGCCATAATTGAAATTAAAATTGTGTCTTTTCTAATCGCACGCAAAAGTTCGGTTATGCTTACAAGCCCAGTGCTGTCAACTGGAAGATATGTGATTTCAAACCCCTCTTTTTCAAGCGCAGCACACGCATCTAAAACCGCATGATGTTCAATAGCGGAAGTGATGATGTGCTTACCTTTGTTTGAATTTGCATAAGCCAAACCTTTGATTGCCCAGTTGTCTGCCTCTGTTCCGCCAGAAGTGAAATAAATTTCATTTGCGCTTTTTGCATTGATTGCGGCTGCAATTCTATCTCTTGCCCTGTCAACAATCGCAGCAGCATCCCTGCCAAAGCCATGAATTGAACTTGCATTGCCATAAATTGCGTTAAAGCAAGGCAACATTTCATTCAAAACTTCGCTGGAAACATATGTTGTTGCTGCATTGTCTAAATAAACCTTTCTGCTCACAATTTTTCTCCTTTTATGCAATAATTTTAACACTTTAACCGCTTTAAGTCAATATTAAAATTAAAATTTAATAAAAAAAGGGGCAACAATCCCCTTTTTATTCGTAAGATTTAACAAAATCCACAAAGTCATCTGCTTGCATAAGCCCAACATGTTTGCCAGCCATTTCGCCGTCTTTCATCACAACTATGGTTGGGATAGACATGATGCCAAACTTTCTTGCAAGGTTTGGGTTTTCATCCACATCAACTTTAACAATGTTGATTTCAGGATTGCTCTCTTCCACCTCTTCCAAAATCGTGCTCATCATTCTGCAAGGCCCACACCAGGTTGCAAAAAAGTCAACCGCGGTTACTCCGCTTTTGGTGACCTCTTCAAATTGCGCTTCGTTAATATGTTTCATGTTCCCTCCTATAACACATATTTTTTAAGGTCAAATTTCTTTTTGGTATCTTTAAATGCATTTTGAACATAGTTTTTGTCAATCACAACATCCAGCATAGGATGCTCGCCGCTTGCGTTGAAAGAAATGTCTTCAAGCAACAGTTCCATAATAGTATGCAATCTTCTTGCACCAATATTCTCGCTGGATTCATTTTCTGCGGCAGCCATTGCAGCAATTTCATCCAATGCATCGTCTGTGAAAGTGAGGTTGATGTTGTCAACTTTCAAAAGTGAAGCATATTGCAAAGTAACAGCATTTTTAGGCTGAGAAAGAATGCGTTTAAAATCTTTTTCAGTAAGACTATCCAAATCAACCCTGATTGGAAAACGACCTTGAAGTTCTGGAATCATATCCTCAATTTTGGAAACATGGAATGCGCCAGAAGCGATGAATAAGATGAAATCGGTTTTAACATTTCCATATTTTGTGGCAACTGTGCAGCCTTCCACGATTGGCAAAATATCTCTTTGCACGCCCTCTCGTGAAACATCCTGAGAGTTATTGTTTTTAACGCCAATGATTTTATCAATCTCGTCAATGAAAATAATACCCTCTTCCTCTGCCCTTCTAATTGCCTCGCTGTTAACATTGTCAAGGTCAATCAGTTTGTCGCATTCATCGTTCATAAGCGCTTCTCTTGCATTTTTAACTGGCATGCGCTTATTCTTTCTTCTTTGTGGAAGCAAGCCGTCAAACATAGAGCCCAGTGAAATCTCTGGCCCGCCTATTGCCATGATCGGTTTTGGCGCGTCAACAACGGCAACCTCGATTATTTCGTCTTCCAGTTTGCCCTCTTGCAACTCTTTCTTTATCTCTGCCTTATCTTGCGAAAGCGTGCCCTCTCTTCTTGCCAAAGCAATGGCATCAATAAGTTTGCTTTCAACAATTGGGGCAACTTTGTTTTCAACCTCGTGCTGTTTTTCGTCCTTAACCATTCTCACGGAAACTTCCACAAGGTCTCTCACCATGCTTTCAACATCTCTGCCCACATAACCAACTTCGGTGTATTTGGTGGCTTCAATTTTAATAAACGGCGCCTTAACAAGTTTGGCAAGCCTTCTGGCGATTTCGGTTTTGCCCACACCAGTTGGGCCGCGCATGATGATGTTTTTAGGGGTTATTTCCTCTCTAAGTTCTTTTGGCAGTTTGCTTCTTCTATATCTGTTTCTAAGCGCAATTGCCACAGCGCGCTTTGCTTTGTTTTGACCAATGATGTATTTATCAAGTTCTTTAACTATTTGTTTTGGTGAATATTCCATAATTATGCTCCTAATTCTTCAACAATAATGTTGTCGTTGGTGTAAACGCAAATTTCACTTGCAATTTTAAGTGCACGATAAGCAATCTCTTTTGCAGACAGGTTTGTGTTTTGCTTTAACGCTTTTGCAGCCGCCAGCGCATAGTTGCCGCCAGAACCGATTGCGCAAACATTATCCTCTGGCTCAATCACATCGCCTGTGCCATCCAAAATAAGCAATGTGTTCTTGTCTGCAACAATCATCATCGCATCAAGTTTTCTTGCAATTTTGTCATCTCTCCACAGTTCTGCCAAAGCGACTGAACTTCTCATAAGGTTGCCTGAATATTTGTTAAGCATCTCCTCAAAGCGTTCGGTAAGCGAAAAAGCATCGGCCACGCTGCCCGCGAAACCAACAATAACCTTGTCATCAAAAATGCGCCTAACCTTTTTTGCATTTCCCTTAAAAATCACCGAGTTTTGCATGGTAACCTGTCCATCACCTGCAATGGCGATTTTACCATCTTTTTTGACTGCACAAATGGTTGTGCCACGAAACTCTTGCATTAAACTCCTCCTTAAATTTTGTCAATTTATTTATTGCCTGCGATTGATTTACATCTTTGATTATATCATAGTTTAAATCAATTTGTTCTTGTTTGAAGCCTTGAAGTGAAAATAATTTGGCAATTATATTTCCGCAGATTGTACCGGCCGGATATTTAACAAGCCCTCTGCCTTCAATCATGTTTAAAACATTCAGCGCCGCCAAATGTCCAGTGGCGATGGCTTCAAGTTCGCCGCCCACCAAAATCAACCTGCCCGCAAAGAAAATGTTGGAATACGACTGCGATTGAAGATGAATGTTGATGCAGGAGGCTGGTGAAATAAATGTGCATTTTTGCATATCTCCAAATTTGATTACCTGCGCCTCTTTTAGCCCGTCAAAAATATTGAACAATTTTTGCTGCTGCTCGCTTGGCATTTTGGTTTGAAAATTTTGTAAAACAAACCCCTCTTCGGTTTTTTTAAACTTTAAACATGCTGGGAAAATTTTTCCATCAATCACGGCAGGCTTGAACGCTTTGGCTTTTAAAAGTTGCGCTCCACACGCAGCCCATTTTTCAATGCAATCTTCCTCGCAAGAAAAATTTTTTAGAAACTGCTGCGCCTCTTTCACCTGCTCTTCTTTAACAGGCAAAAAATATTGCTCATTTTGCTTAATCAATTTTAAGTTGCCAAAAACAGGAAAAATAGGCTGCCATTTATATGCCCTGTTTTTTCCAACTATATTCTCAATTTGGCTAAAAAACTCATCGCTGGTGTTGCTTCCAGTCGCAATAATTGTGGGCTCATTAAGCGAAATTTCACCGATTTTGCCATTAAAAATGTTAATTTTTGCATCTTTTTCAAGTTTTTCACGAATTTTTAACCTTAAATCCACTAAATTATCGTCAGCCAGTGCGCAACTTGCCGAGCCCAAAGCCTGCAACTCTCTAAACAATTTTTTTGTGTTTTCATTTACAGCAATTTGATTTTCAAAAGGCGAATAAATGTCAAAAAGATGCACTTCCACTCCATAAGAACTGAGCGTAAGTGCCGCTTCGCCTCCTGCATATCCTCCACCGATTATGTTGACAATATTGCTTTTCATTGCTCCTTATAATCACATTTTGAACAAACGATTTTTTTGTTTTTTATTATCAATGGCTCGTTGCAATTTGGGCATCTTTTGCCAGTTGTTGGATACCAACTCATAAACTTGCAGGTTGGATAATTTGCGCATGAGAAAAATGTTTTGCCTCGTTTAGACTTTCTTGCAACAACATCCCCACCGCATTCTGGACATTTGCCAACCACTTTTTGCTGCTCTTCATATGGCATGATATTTCTGCATTTTGGGAAGTTTGAGCAGCCCAAAAATTTGCCGTATCGCCCCTCTCTTAAAAGCATCTTATGCCCGCACTTATCACAGATTATGTCGGTTTCTTGTGGCTCGGCTTTAAGCGAAAAGCCAGAGGCATCACTTGCCGACAAAAGTTTTGAAAAGCCCGACCAAAAACTCTCGACAACGTCGTGCCAGTCATCATTTTGAGTGGCAATGTCGTCAAGCCTGTTTTCCATGTTCGCAGTGAATTTAACATTTATTACAGAACTGAAAAATTTCTCTAAGTATTCGGTAACCTTTCTGCCAAGTTCGGTTGGCACAAGGCTTTTGCCGTCTTTGGTTACATATTCTCTTGTCTGCAAAACCATGATGGTTGCGGCATATGTTGCAGGTCTGCCAATGCCTTTTTCTTCCATCGCCTTAACCAAACTTGCCTCGGTGTAGCGTGCTGGTGGCTTGGTGAACTTTTGCTCGGTTTTAACCTCTTTGGCAGGAAGTCTCTCGCCTTCATCCAGCACTGGAAGTTTGGAAATTTCCTGTTTTTCATCACCTTCAAATTCTTTATAAGCCGCAGTGTAACCAGCAAATTCCATGGTTTTTCCAACCGCTTTAAATTCATAGTCTTTTGCGCTGAAATTTGCAGTTACATTTGAATAAATTGCATCACTCATTTGGCTGGCAAGAAATCTTTCGTAGATAAGTTTGTAAAGTTTATAGTTATCCGGCGAAAGCGATGCTTTAACCTTTTCAGGCGTTATATTCATATTGATAGGCCTGATTGCCTCGTGTGCGTCCTGCGCGTTGGCTTTTTTGGCATAGATGTTTGGTTTTTCTGGAACAAACTTGTCGCCATACATCTTTTTTGCAAACTCACGGCAGGCGTTTTGTGCATCCACCGAAACACGAGTGGAGTCTGTTCTAATGTAAGTAATCAAGGCAAGTTTGCCCTCGCCTGCAATTTCAACGCCTTCATAAAGTTGTTGTGCAGCCGCAGTGGTTCTTTTAATGCTGAGGCCGGCTTTGTTTAGTGCATCCTGCTGCATGGTTGAAGTTGTAAAAGGCGCCGGTGCGTGTGATTTTGTGGTTGAACGCTTAACTTTTGTGGTTAAAAATGGTTGGTCTTTAACCTCGTCCACAACCCTTTTTGCCTCCGCCTCATTTGCAGGCAAAAACTTTTTGCCATTCTTTTTTTCAAGGCTTGCTTTAAAAACATCGCTGTTTTTAATTAAAAACGCTGTAACCGGCCAATATTCTTCCGGCTTGAACGCCTCAATTTCTTTTTCCCTGTCAACAACAAGTTTCAACGCAACCGATTGCACTCTGCCTGCGCTGAGCCTTGGTTTTATTTTTTTGCAAAGAATTGGTGAAAGTTTATATCCCACAATTCTGTCAAGTGCACGCCTTGCTTGCTGGGCGTTAACCAAATTTTGGTCGATTGCGCGCGGCTGAGTTAAAGCGTTTTGCACTGCTTTTTGTGAAATTTCGTTAAACTGAATTCTGCATTTTTTATTTTTATCAATTCCAAGCACATTTGCAATATGCCATGCAATTGCCTCACCTTCTCTATCCGGGTCGGTTGCAATCAGCACATTGTCTGCATTAGCTGCTTTTGATTTAAGGTCGCTAATAAGTTGCCTTTTATCTGGCATGATTTCATATTTTGGCTCGAAATGATTGTTTACATCAAGCCCAAAACTTTTTTGCGGAAGGTCGCGGATGTGGCCTTTGGTTGCAAAAACATCATAGCCGCTTCCCAAATATTTTTTTAACGTATCCCTTTTTGCAGGGGCTTCAATTACGACAAGGTTCAAAATTTCCTCCTAACTGAGCGAATAAACTCCGCCCGGCATTCTTTTAATTATACTTTTTATTTCAAGGCTTGTCAAAAGACTGTTGAGTTTTGCAATATTTATTTTTGTAATTTCTTCAATTTCGTCCATGGTTTTTTCACCATTCGACAAACACTGCACAATCAAATTTTCGTTTGTGGAGAGTTTGGAGGCCGTGGTTTTCTTTTGTTCAAGCCCAAGTTCATCAATAATCTGCTTTGCGTTCAGCGCACAAATGCCTTGCATAGAGGCAATCAAATTGTTTGTTCCATCGCTTTGCGCCGAAGTGATGTTGCCTGGCACAGCATAAATAGGCACGCCATAATCCAGCGCAAAATCTTTGGTGATGGTTGTGCCGCTTTTGGCACCCGCCTCGGTGATTAGCAAAGCATCACTTAGCGCCGCAACAATTCTGTTGCGCTGCGGAAAGTTATATTTCACCGCATTTATATCTGGCCTGTGCTCGGTGAGAACTAAGCCTTTTTTAACAATCTCTTCAAAAAGCGAGGTATGCTCGGCAGGATAAACTTTGTCAAACCCGCCTGCAAGCACTGCAATGGTTTTGCCACCAACTGCTAAGGCTTTGCGATGCGCAATGCTGTCCACGCCGTATGCGAGCCCGCTGATAACCACCGCTCCACTTTTGGCAAGTTCGCCAGCAAAACGTTCCGTAATCACTGCGCCGTAATTTGAAGGTTTTCTTGTTCCAACAATTGCCACAGACGGCAGCGAGAGCAAGCCAAGGTCGCCTTGATAAAACAAATAATATGGCGCATCGTCTATTTTTTTCAACTTGTCTGGATAAACCTCACTTTCAATCGTGAAAAGCCCAATGCCCTTTTCTTTCAATCTGTTTAAATAGGCATCAAAAAATTTTTGATTGGCTTTTTTGGCAATGGCAGAATAATCCTCGCCCAAAACGCTTTCCACCTCGTCATTGAGGTAAAAATTTTCAAAATCATAATTTTGATTTAAAGCATTTAAAATTCTGCTTATTTTAGAGTGCGACAACTCAAATGCAGATAAAAACTTTATAAAACAATCTCTATTCATACCTTTTCCTATAAATATTTTCTATCAAGCGAGCGATATGCAATGGCCTCGGCAATATGCTCTGGCAAGATTTCCTCCTCGCCCTCCAAATCGGCGATTGTTCTGGCAACCTTCAAAATTCTGTCATGCGCACGCGCTGAAAGTTTTAAGTTTTCAAAGGCCGTTCTCAAAAGTTGCTCGCTCTCTTGGCTCAACTTGCAAAAGCGTTTGGTTGCTGGCACGCTCATTTTGGCATTGGAAAAGTTTTTCATGCCCCTAAATCTTTCAAGTTGAATTTTTCTTGCCTTGTCCACACGCTGCTTGATTGACTGAGAGTTTTCCTCTTCTCGCTCAGCGCGAAGGTCGTCAAACTCCACATCATCCACTTCCACATGCAGGTCTATTCTGTCCAAAATAGGCCCTGAAATTTTTGAAAGATATTTATGTATCTGTGATGGCGAGCACTTGCACTCTTTGTGTTTGCTGCCATAGTTGCCACATGGGCATGGGTTCATGCTGGCGATAAGCGTGAAGTTGGCAGGATATGTAACTGTCAGTGCGCTTCTTGCCACGGTTATTGTGCCGTCTTCAAGTGGCTGACGCAACATTTCCAAGCATTGGCGCGGATATTCAGGCAGTTCATCCAAATAAAGCACACCATTGTGCGCAAGCGAAATTTCGCCAGGCCTGCTGTGAGTGCCGCCGCCTGTTAAACTCACCGCCGAAGCCGAATGATGCGGTGTTCTAAAAGGTCGTGAAGAGACAATGCCCTTTTTAAAATCAAGTTCTCCTGCAACCGAATGAATTTTTGTAACTTCCAGTGCCTCTTCAAAAGTCATGTCTGGCAAGATTGACGGAAAGCACTTTGCAAGCATGCTTTTGCCGCTGCCTGGTGGGCCAATCATAAGCACATTGTGTCCGCCTGCGGCAGCAATTTCCAGCGCGCGTTTTGCGCGCGCCTGACCTTTAACAAATTTAAAATCCATCGCGCCTTGCTCTTGCGCTTGCCCCGGAACAAACTGCAAAGCTTTAAGTGGCTGAATTTGCAAATGCCCCGCAATAAATTCCACCGCCTCGCTCAATGATGAAACGGCAAAAATTTCTAGTCCCTGAATGTAACTTGCTTCAAGAGCGTTGGCTGACGGAATGATAAATCTTTTAAAGCCTGCGCTTCTTGCCGAAATTAAAATTGGAAGCAAGCCTTTCACCGGCTTAACCTCGCCGTTAAGCGAAAGTTCGCCAAGTATAACAAAAGGTGTTGCTTTGCCGCTTGTAAAATCTGGCACATCGTTATCTTTATCCGCAGCCATGATGCCAATGGCGATGGCAAGGTCATAGAGCGGCCCTTCTTTTTTAACATCAGCAGGTGCAAGGTTGACAGTGATGCGTTTTAGTGGATAGTTATATCCCGAATTTTTAATTGCCGAGTGCACCCTTTCCTTGGCCTCTTTAACGGCGGTGTCTGCCAGCCCCACAACATCAAAGTGCGGCAAACCTCTTGAAATGTCAACCTCCACTTCAACAGCAAAGCCTTCAATGCCTTTTAGCCCATAACAATGAATTTTTGAAAGCATTATTTCTCCTTAGTTTGATAGTAGTATATCAAACCCGATGTTTTTTCGCAAATAAATGAAAGGTTAAATTTTTGTTACAAAAAAACCTTTGCTGAGCAAAGGTTTATCTGTTATCTGCTGATTTAATCTTAGCGGCTTTTCCAGTAAGAGCACGAACATAGTAAAGTTTTGCCCTTCTTGGCTTACCTTTTCTAATTACTTCAACATTAGCAACAAGTGGTGAATGCAATGGGAAAGTTCTTTCAACGCCAACGCCGTTTGAAATTTTTCTTACGGTGAAAGTTTCTCTAATTCCGCCATTTTTTCTTGCAATCACAACGCCTTCAAAGCCTTGAATTCTTTCTTTGTCGCCTTCTTTAATTCGAACGCCCACTTTAACGGTATCGCCGATGTTGAAAGAAGGAATTTCTTGCTTCATGTTCTCTTTTTCAATTTGGTCGATTATGTTTGCCATTGACTTATCTCCTTTTTCCAGATTTTCGACATAGTGTTCATTGATGTTATCAAGCGGACCACTCGAAGTCTTGTATATATTATCATATTAGAAAATATATTTCAAGCGATTTTGCAACTTTTTTTAATAAAAAATCGGCTAAATGCCGATTTATCTTGCTAGTTCTGTATTGATAGGTGCGGTTGGGTCTGGTCTAGAAGGTCTGTTAGGGTCCAAATCTGGGTTTGGCTTAGATGAATCACCTTGATTTTCCGCATCATCTGCACTGTTTGCATCACCATTGCCAGTGGATGGATTTTCATACCTATCACTATTGTCATCCTGAACATAATGAGTGTCATCTTGCATATTTTGTGCAACCGTGTCGGTATGGTTATATTTTATTCCAAAATATGTGCCTGCCGCAGCCGCTACCGCGCAAAGGCAAAACACACCCACGCCTTTCAAAACTGGGTGTTTTGTAATTCTTCCAGATCTTTCGGTTGTTTCGCTGTATTTTTTTTCAGCAGCCTTATTAACTCTTGTAGCCATTTTTCTTACCTCATGTGTATTATATCACTCTTCTCTCGCCCTGTCAATACTCACTTTTAAAAACATGCTTTTAAATACTCAACTTTTCCATCCAAAACCTCAATCACATCAAACCTGCATTCGCAATCTGTTTGGTTGGTTTTTAAAAGATAGTACTCGGCAACTCTTCTAATCTTGTTTTGCTTTGTGACGTTAACCATTTCACGCGGATAGCCAAAATCTAAATTAGATTTTGTTTTAACCTCAACAAAAACAATGGTCTTTTTTTGCTGAGCGATGATGTCTATCTCGCCTATTTTACATGTGAAATTTGTGGCTAAAATTTTATAGCCCTGGTCTTTCAAAAATTTTTGCGCAATGGCTTCGCCCTGACTTCCCGTGATTTTGTTAAAAATTTTCATTTAATCACCTATCATCAAGTTGCCAAGCCTGCCACTTCGAAAATCGCTGATAAGCGCCTTTGCGCCTCGCGACACATCAAATTCTCCGCCCGGCAGCAAAAATGCCCGCGCTTTGCATATCTCTTGCAAATTGGAGGCGCCTTTGTAACGCTCTTCAATCTTTCCTGGATAAAGTTTTTGCATGCGCTTTAAAAATTCCTCCGCCAGTTCTACTTCATCCACAACTTCATCTCTAATGCTGCCAATAAATGCCAAACTTTTTGCAACTTCTTGGTTATCTAGGTTTGGATAAAGAGTGCCAGGCGTGTCGCAAACCTCAATGTCGCTTGCAATCTTAAACCACTGCTTGTTTTTTGTAACGCCGGGCCTGTCACCAGTAACCGCTTTTGCTTTTTTGCAAAGATTGTTTACAAGGGTGCTTTTGCCCGAGTTAGGCACGCCAACAACTATGGCACGCAAAGTAACGCTTATGCCTTTATTTTTAAACTTCTCCACCTTGTTTTTGCACAGCAGACGCATTTTTTCACACACATTTTTTGCAAGCCCACTTTGAGTTGAGTTGAGCATCAAGTAGTCATGGTTTTCGCCCTTGAAGCACGCTTTTACTTTGTTTAACCTTTCTAAATCTGTTAAATCAATCTTATTTAAAATGTAAAGAACAGGCTTTGTGCCAGCAAGTTTTTTTAATTCAGGGTTAAGGCAACTTTTTGGCGCACGAGAATCCAGCACATATATGATAACATCCGCTTTCACAAGTTCTTTTCGCATTTGGTCGAGCGCTTTTTTCATGTGCCCTGGAAACCAGTTAATCTTCACCCTTCTCTCCTTTAAACAAATCTGGACGCACGCGTTTGGTTTTTTGCTCGGCCATTTCTTTGCGCCACTTCGCAATCTCGGCATGATTGCCGCTTAAAAGCACCTCTGGCACTTTAAGCCCCTCAAAAATTTGAGGACGAGTGTATTGAGGATACTCAAGAAGCCCATTTGAAAAACTTTCTTCATTCAAACTTTCTTTGCTGAGCACGCCATCAACAAACCTTGACAGGCTGTCGATGATAACCATGGCTGGCAATTCCCCGCCCGTCAAAACATAGTCGCCAATTGAAACTTCTTCTGCATCAAAAATTTCAATCAGCCTCTGGTCGATGCCTTCATAGTGCCCGCAAATAAAAATCAAATGCTCTTGTTGAGCATACTCTTTTGCTTTTTCATGATTAAAAACCTTGCCACTTGGAGATGGAAAAATAACCTTGCTGTTTTTATCCCACACGCTTTTTACGGCGTCATAAACAGGCTGCACGCTCATCAGCATGCCCGCGCCTCCGCCAAAAGGTGTGTCATCGCATTTCTTGTGTTTATCCTTTGTGAAATCGCGAATGTTGATTATGTTGATTTGCAGCACGCCTTTTTTTTGCGCGCGAGAAATGATGCTTTCTTCGAAAGGCTTAAAACTATCTGGAAAAAGCGTTAAAACATCAATCCTCATATTTTATTTTCCTCATATGCGCGCCTGTTGATGGTAAGCCTGTCGCCCTCTGTGATGAAAATTTGGCTGATATACGGCACTTCATACACATGCCCATTTTCGTCTATGGAAATAATCGGTGCCGAGCCATAATCTTCATAATCCACAATTTGGCCAACTTTATTGCCCTCTTCGTCAAAGAGAAGCATGCCAATAAGGTCGTCCACCAAAAAATCCGTCTGCTTATATTTTTCAAGTTCTTGTTTAGGCAAATAGATTTCGCAGTTTCTAAAAACCTCGGCATTGTTGCGGTCGTTTACGCCAAGCAGTTTTAAATAAAGCGCACCTCCGCGCACAACAGCCCTTTCAACATCGCATTCATTGCCGTCAATATACACTTTTTTTGCATTAGTTACAGCCGCAAGAACATCGGTGAACAGTTGACACTTTATTTCACCCCTCAGCCCTTGCGGCTTTGAAACTTTGGCAATAAGTAAATTTTGCATTATTCTCCAAACTTAACAAAAGTTTTTCTTTTATTTTTTCCAGCAAGTGATTTAACAATGGTTCTAATGCTTGAAGCAACTTTGCCATTTTTGCCAATCACCCTGCCCATATCCTCGTCAGCAACATTGACACGAACGATTGTTTCATCCTCGCCTTCTTCAATGCTAACGCTAACGGCATCTTTATTTTCAACAAGATGCTTAACGATGTATTCAACAAGTTCTTTCATAGCCGTCCCCTTACTTTTTGTTTTCGATTACGCCTGCTTTAACAAGCACAGATTTTGCTGTTTCAGTTGGCGTAGCGCCGTTTTTAAGCCATTTTGAAGCCTTTTCAGCATCAACTTTAATTTCTGCTGGGTTTTTAAGAGGGTTGTAAGTTCCAATAACTTCGATGAACTTGCCATCTCTTGGGCTTCTTGAATCAGCAACAACAACTCTGTAAAAAGGTGCTTTTTTGTCGCCAAGTCTTGTTAACCTAATTTTTACTGCCATGTTTTCCTCCTTATAAAATTTATATATAAAATTGCCTAAGCAATCCTATATCACTAAAACCTCAGTCCCTTTTTATTTTTCATCATTTTCATCATCTCTTTGGACTGAGCAAACTGCCTAAGCAGCGCGTTTACTTGCTGAACGCTTGTGCCACTGCCTTTGGCAATTCTCTGGCGTCTAGACGCCTTGATGATGTCTGGGTTTTGCCGCTCCTCTGGCGTCATAGATTGAATGATGTATTTGTTTATTTGAATTTGCTGTTCGTCAATCTGCACGCCCTTTAATTTGTTGCCCATGCCTGGAATCATCGCCAGGATGTCTTGAATTGAACCCATTTTTTTCATGCTTTCAATTTGGGCAAGGTAGTCATCAAATGTGAACGAGTTTTCTCTAAACTTCTTTTCAAGCGCTTTTGCCTGTTCCTCGGTTACGGCCTCCTGTGCCTTTTCAATCAGTGAAAGCACATCGCCCATGCCCAAAATTCTGCTAGCAATGCGGTCTGGATAAAACGGTTCAATATCCCCAATTTTTTCACCCACGCCAGTGAATTTAATTGGCTTGCCAGTTATTGCTTTGATTGAAAGCGCCGCGCCTCCTCGAGTGTCGCCATCCAGTTTGGTTAAAATAAAACCAGTAACATCCAGCGCGTTATTAAACGCCTCTGCCACATTCACGGCATCTTGACCTGTCATGGCGTCAAGCACAAGCAAAATTTCTGTTGGCTGAACTTCTTTTTTGATGTTTTTAAGTTCATCCATAAGTTCTTCATTGATGTGCAATCTGCCCGCCGTATCCAAAATAACAACATCATAGCCCTGCTTTTTTGCGTGTTCCACGGCCTGTTTAGCGGTTTTAACTGGGTTTTGAGTGCCTTTTTCAAACACCTCAACATTGGCTTGTTTTCCAACCACCTGCAACTGAGAAATTGCCGCAGGCCTGTAAATATCGCAGGCTACAAGCAGTGGTTTCTTGCCGCTTTTTTTAAGATGCGCGGCCAGTTTTGCACACATGGTGGTTTTGCCCGCACCCTGCAAACCGCAAAGCATAATTATGGTTGGCGGAGCGGAGGAAATAACCAGTTTTTGATTGTTGGAACTCATAAGGCTTGTAAGTTCATCGCGCACGATTTTAATAACTTGTTGTGCAGGCGTTAAACTTTTAAGCACCTCGTCGCCCACTGCTTTTTCGGACACATTCTTAACAAAATCTTTGGCAACCATATAGTTGACGTCCGCTTCCAGCAAAGCAATTCGCACTTCACGCATTGCCTCTTTAATTTCAAGTTCTGTCAACCTGCCGCGCTTTGTGAGTTTTGAAAAAATGTGATTAAATTTTTCGGATAATGATGAAAAAAGTGCCATTTACCTCTCCCCATTAAGTCTTTTTAAAAAACCAAGTTTGTTTTCATACATTTGAAGTTTAGCCTCTGCTTTTGAAATTGCGTCCTTCACTGCCTGCCTTGAAACATCGTGATTTTGCCCAATTTCAGTTATTGTCAAATCTTTTAAAAGATAGTCTTCCATCACCTGCCTTTGGGTTGCTGAAAGCAGCGGGCCATACAAATCTAAAAGACTTGCCAAATACAAATTTTTCTCTAAACTCATCTTCCTCTCCGTAAAGCATTTTTACTTTACAAAGTTATATTAGCATAGTCTTAAATTCTTGTCAAGCATTTAATCAATTAAATGTAAAATTATAGAATTGGAAACGTTGTAATATTTACTGTTAAGCCTAATGATGCCATCCTGAACTTTAAGAATATTATCTTGAACATATTTTTTAAATATCGGTTTTTCACTTATGCTGGCATTCAATGCATCCAGCCTAAACCCAGCGTCGCACCTCAGCCCAAGCATAATCACCTCTTCATCGCGCTGAGATGATGAAAGCACCTCTTTGTTTTGTTTGCCTAAAAAATAATCCTCAAAGTTGTCGGCGTTTGCCCAGCGAACAAAACCCCCGTCAAAGGAATGTGCTCCCAGCCCAAAACCCAAATATGCCTGGCCCGTCCAGTAAGCATAATTGTGTTTGCTTTTGAAGCCTTTTAACGCAAAATTGGAGATTTCATACTGCAAAAAGCCGTTTTTTTGCAAAAAATCAGTTAATTTTTGATATTTTTTCACCACTGCGTCATCATCCGGCAGTTTAATCTCGCCTCGTTCAACCATGCCTTTAAGGCGCGTTCCGTCCTCAATTTGAAGCATATAGGCAGAGATATGTTTGACACCAGAGCGTAGCAAAATTTTTGCATCGTTTTGAATATCGCCTTTTGGCAAACCCAGCAAAAGGTCGGCAGAGATGTTGTCAAACCCCGCGCGTTTTGCGTTTTCAATGGCCGCAAGTGCCTGCGCTTTTGTGTGCCTTCTTCCCAAAAATTTTAGCATTTTGTCATTTAACGACTGCACGCCAAAACTAACACGGTTAAAGCCCGCCGAATGGTAGGCTTTAAGTTTTTCTAGGCTAGCAGAGCAAGGGTTGCATTCAATGGTGATTTCCGCCTCCGGCAAAACATGAAATGCGCTTTTGATTGTTTGCAAAGTTTTGACAATTTGTTTTTCGCTGACGCAAGACGGCGTTCCTCCGCCAAAATAGATGCTGGCAACTTCCCTGTCAGGAAAATTGCAATTTTTTATTTCTTTATTCAAATATTCAAAGTATCTATCTTGAAAATTTTCATCACGCACAAAAGAAGCAAACGCACAGTAGATGCATTTGCTTTCACAAAACGGAATATGCACATATATGCCAATCATTTGTCATCATCCAATTTGAGGATTGATAAAAACGCTTCCGATGGAATTTCCACCGAACCAATTTGCCTCATGCGCTTTTTGCCCTCTTTTTGTTTTTCCAAAAGTTTGCGCTTGCGAGTTATATCCCCGCCATAGCATTTTGCAAGCACATCTTTTCTAAGTGCGCTGATGGTTTCTCTTGCAATAATTTTATTGCCAATCGCCGCTTGAATTGGCACTTCAAAAAGTTGACGAGGAATGATTGTTTTAAGTTTTTCAGTAATAGCCCTTCCCCTTGCATACGCACTGTCTTCATGCACGATAAGCGACAGCGCATCGCATTTTTCACCGTTAAGCAAGATGTCAAGTTTAACCAGTTTGCTTGGCGCAAAGCCATCCATTTCATAGTCAAAACTTGCATAGCCCTTTGTAAGCGATTTAAGTTTGTCAAAAAAGTCGTAAATAATTTCTCCCAGCGGAAGGCTGTATTCCAGCCTCACACGGTTGGCGTCCAGATACACCATGTTTTTATATTCGCCACGCTTATCTTGGCACAGTTGCATAACCGAACCAACATATGCCGGCGGAGTGAAGATGCTGGCCTTAACAATAGGCTCAAAAATTTTGTCAATCTCCACTGGCGAAGGCAACGATGCAGGATTTGAAATTTCCAATTCCTCACCATTTGTTTTTAACACTTTGTAAGAAACGCTTGGCGCCGTGGTGATGATGTCTAAGTTAAACTCTCGCTCCAACCTTTCGGTTATGATTTCAAGATGCAACAGTCCCAAAAATCCACACCTAAACCCAAATCCCAGCGCCTGCGAAACCTCTGGTGAAAATTGCAGACTGGCATCATTAAGTTTAAGTTTCAAAAGCGCCTCTTTAAGTTCGTTATATTTAGAGCCGTCCACGCAAAACACACCACAGTACACAACAGGCTGCACAACTTTATAGCCAGGAAGAGGCGTAAGCGTAGGCCTCTCTTCATGCGTAATCGTGTCGCCCACATGCACATCTGCCACGCTTTTAATTGACGCGCAAACATACCCCACTTCGCCCGCGCTCAAACTTTTTGTCTGCTGCATTTTAGGGTTAAAAATTCCAACTTCGGTTACCTCATATTTGCGCCCAGTTTGCATAAACAAAATGTTGTCGCCCGCTTTAATCACACCGTCAAAAACCCTGATAAGGCACACCGCGCCCTTAAAATTGTCATAAAAACTGTCAAAAACCAAGCACTTGAGTGGCGCCTTGTCATCACCCTTTGGAGGTGGAAAATCGGTTACAATTTTCTGCAAAACTTGGTTTATGTTTGTGCCCTCTTTGGCCGAAATGCATGGTGCGTCATCCGCAGGCAGCCCCACAACATCTTCAATTTCTTTTTTAACCTCTTCCACTCTTGCTGATGGAAGGTCAATTTTGTTTATAACCGGCACAATTTCAAGCCCTGCATCAAGCGCAAGATATGCATTGGCAAGCGTTTGCGCCTCCACACCTTGTGACGCATCCACAATCAAAATTGCGCCCTCACAAGCCGCAAGCGAGCGTGATACCTCATACGTAAAGTCCACATGACCCGGCGTGTCGATTAAATTCAAAATATACTGCTCACCATTAAAGGTGTAATTCATGCGTGTTGGAGTAAGTTTAATGGTGATGCCCTTTTCTCGTTCAAGTTCCATGCTGTCTAAAAGTTGCGACTGCATGTCTCTGGACGCGACAGAACCCGTTTGCTCCATAAGCCTGTCAGCAAGCGTGCTCTTTCCATGGTCGATGTGTGCGATGATGCAAAAGTTGCGAATATTTTTCATATGCAAAAATTATAACAGATAATTTTGTTTATTACAAATTTTTAACATAAATTGTAGTTTTTTTGCTTAAAAACTCTTGGGAATTTTTATTTTATTATGTATAATAATTTTATCAATAAATTAAATTATTTTCAAAGGATATAAAAACATGGACCTTTTTAAATCTTGGCTTGTGGAAACCCCAATCGCTCACAGAGGGCTTCACGATGAAACTCACCCTGAAAATTCTATCAGCGCTTTTAAAAATGCAATCGCACACGGCTACGCAATTGAACTTGATGTGCAGATGCTTTCAGACGGAACCGTTGTGGTTTTTCACGATGAAAGCCTTTCAAGAATGACGGGCAATGATGGATATTTAAAATTTTTAACTAAACAAGATTTGCCTATGCTTAAACTTAAAGGCTCAAAAGAATGCATCCCAACCCTGCAAGAGGCATTAGAGGCAATCAACGGTCAAAGCCCTGTGATTATTGAAATCAAAAATAATTCAAAGGTCAGGGATTTGGAACAAAAAGTGATTGACATTTTGTCTGGATACAAAGGTGAAGTGGCAATCGCATCGTTTAACCCGCTTGTGCTCTCCTATTTCAAACAGCATGCGCCAAATATTTTGCGCGGACAACTTGCCGGCTTTTTAAAAAATATCAAAATGAAATTCATCACTCGTTGGGGCATGAAAAGAATGCTGCTGACAAAAAAATTGGCAGCCGCCGACTTCATCATGTATGAAGCAAAAACTTTGCCAAACAGGTTTGTGAAAAAATTTAAAAAGTTGCCGCTGATTGCTTGGACGGTTAAAAGCCAAGAGGAATATTTAAGAGTTGTAAAATATTGCGATAACGTGATTTTTGAAGGCTTCGAACCAAAAATTTAACCACAGCAGAGCGCAATTTTAATTGCATTAAAATTAAAAGCCTAGCATGATGCTAGGCTTTTTGTCCGCTTTTTAAGCGGACGCGCTCTGCCGTGCAAGATACAACAGCGTTATATTTCCATATCTTTTCTCATCCAATTTAATAAACGGCGAAAAATCAAACTCATCCTCTTTGGCATGCTCGCAAACGATAATTCCTCCCTCTGCAAGCAGGCCCAGTTCGTCAATTTTTTTAAGCGCACTTTCATATAGACCCGACTTGTATGGAGGGTCAATTAAAATAAGGTCAAACTGTCCCCAATTTGCATTCAAAATTTTCAGCGCATCGGCAGTCAACACCTTTGCCTCAAAGCCCATGTTCTTCAAATTTTGTTTGGTTAGGTAAACGCTTTTTGGGTTTTTATCTATAAACACAACCTCACCTGCACCCCTAGACAGTGCCTCAATGCCCAGCGCGCCTGTGCCGCAAAACATATCCAGAACCCTCTTCCCCTCCACAAAAAATTGCAGTTTTGTGAACAGTGCCTGCTTAACCTTATCAGTGGTTGGCCTGATGTGCTCAAAATTATTTTCTAAAAGGCGTTTGCCTCTTTTGCTTCCCGCCACAACTCTCATAAAAATATTTTAACATTTATAGGCAAAAATGTAAATTTTTAAAAGCAACTTTTTAAAATTTATTGTATAATTAGAAAAAGTCGAAATTTGTCGAAATATTTAAGGAGGGTTTGCAAATGAGAAAGGATTATCCAAGATACACATTAAGAATATCCAAAGTTATGCTGTCAAAACTTGCAAGCATCGCCGAAAGAAATGGTCGCACAAAAAATAAAGAAATCGAGTTTTTGCTAAAAAGGCATATCGCCGAATATGAGCGCCTTAACGGAGAAATTAAAATAGAAAAATAACTCACCAAAATTATTGACTTTTTTTTGAGTTTTTTATATACTTGTGTGTGCAAGTGATGCGGCAAGAAATTTGTTTTGCAAACGCACGCCAAAACAACTTAACATGGACTTGTAGCTCAGTTGGTAGAGCAATTGACTCTTAATCAATGGGTCCAGGGTTCGAGCCCCTGCAAGTCCACCAAAAACCAGCCTTTCGCGGCTGGATTTTTTCTTGCAGTGGCTGCAAAGGTTAAAACCTTTGCGCATGCTCCGCATGCCGAACCCTGCACTTCGTCCAGGTCGGAGCAAGCGTGGTTACAACCACACTCGCTCGGCCATTCGCTTGTTGCTCCCCAGAGCAACGCTCATAACGCGCCCCTGCAAGTCCACCAAAAAACCAGCCCTCGCGGCTGGCTTTTTTCTTGCAGTGGCTGCAAAGGTTAAAACCTTTGCGCATGCTCCGCATGTACGAACCCCGGACAAGTCCGGGTCGCAAACTTCCAGTTTGGGCCATTCGGCTATAGTTTGCCTGCCGGCAAACGCCTCATACTACGCTTCCCCCGACAGTCCACCATGCTAAATTCGTTATTTTAAAGAAATTTATTTATTTTTATATAACTATTTCTGCTAGTTTAGAATTTGAGTTTAAATTTGATTTTACATTTCACACCTCCTTTTAGATAATTTTACTATTCCCGTGTGGACACCATTTGTCACGCGAGAAAAGTTTTCGCAAGAATTTTAGCATTCTCGCTGTATCACCATTTGCTACAGCGGGAAAAGTTGTTAAGAAAAAATATCTCTGCTTTTGCAAAGATATTAGTCTCTCTACTTATATAACAAATACTTTTTAATTTCGTGGGGTCATTTTGGGCGATTTTCACGAAAATAATTGAAAAAGCTTTGTTTATGTGATATATTTATTTAAAAGGAGTAAGATAATGGTTGGATATTATTGTAGTGGTTTTGATGTTGAAAATGCTTTCGGTCACGGACTTGGAGAGATGTTTAAAACAGAACTAAAAAACACAAGAAATATTGTGTATATTCCGGGTAGTCCAGATAAAATGGAAAAGGCAAGAACGAAATATGTCCCTGCTTTTGTTGAGCATTTTAAAAAAGCTGGAATAGTATTTGATAATGTAAATATTATTTCGCCCGTATTGAGTAGTGATAAAGCAAAAGAAATGATTAGAAAAGCAGATTTTGTTATGCTAATGGGTGGTGATCCTTTTAAACAAAAGGCGATGTGCGAAAAACTTGGCATTATGGACGAGCTAAAAAAATTTAATGGTCTTATACTTGGTTTTAGTGCTGGCGCTATGCTTATGTCTAAATATATCATTATCACCCCTTGCAGTGAAGAATATCCTAATTTTAAAATTGAAGAAGGCTTAAATCTTGACGGAATATCAATCTATCCACATAATAATACAGCGGAAGAAAAGTATCCAGATGTTTTAGTCGCTGGTGATGAAACATATCGCAAAGAAGATTTGCTAAAAGTAGCAAAAAAATATGGAAAATTTTACTTGTTGCAAGATTACGATAACAAAGATATTAGCATAATAAAATTTACAGACGGAAAAATGGAATTTTATACAGAAAACAATGGAAAGATTTGGGAAGCGGATAATGACGTTAACCTAATCGTAAACGAAAAACAAGAAGAAAGAATTAAATAGTTCCTCTACTTATATAACCAACGCTTTCCCAAAATCGTAAGGGTATTTTTGCCCATTTTTACAAAAAAAAGTTTAAAAATTTTTACACAACAAAAAAGAAGCAAGCAAAAACAAAAAGCATTGTGAAGGCCCGCTGCAACTATCCTAGCACATTTTCAATGACGAGTACCATAAAGATTGAATTCTTAGATGAGCCAAACATACGAACATCAGGAACATTTAGGGCTGCAAACGCATTTGGTGTTTACGAGAACCGAAGCTTTATTATAAATTTTAAGTATAATTCTTCTTCCGAGTCTTTTACATTAGTGAAGTGCACTATTATTTAAAATTTTTTATCTTAACTGACATCACCAAAAAACCAGCCCTCGCGGCTGGCTTTTTTTATCTTATTAAAAAACTGTCGTTAAACTTAATTTGGTTTTTTCCTATTCTTGGGCTGTACTCAACCCTAGGCGCTGGGAAATGCAAAAATTTATCGCTGTATAGCAGGTTGATAAACTCCATCGCATGATATGGCCTTGGGGAAACAATTTTAGAGACATTGCAATAATCGTCAAAAAAGCAACGATGATTTTTATTTATCTCTAAAATTTTATGTGCTCTTGACTTGTCATATCTCGTTTTTGATGCTGACACATAATCTTTCTCGTTAAAAGTAATCAGGTTTATTCCCAAAGTAGTTGCCTCACCCATGATGTAAGCATCATTTGAAGGAACATATTTACCAGTGGCTGCGCTGTATTCAATTTTCATTGGAGAAAGGCCACCATCATCATTAATTTCACAGTAACTGTAAGCCAATTTTTCAGCTTTTTTGGCATAGTTTAATTCGTTTGGAGTGATCAAAGGAATATAACATAACTCTTTAATAAAATCATCCACTATTTCGCTGTTGACTTGAGGATTATGAACCTCGTTAAAAACAACACTTGGAACAATAAACCTAACCGCATACTTATTGCTCTTAACATCGTTCAAAAATTCAATAATCCTATCTTTCGTATTCTGTGTAAGCGAAACTCCTCGTTCTTTACCATAGTAAATTTTGGCAAAGTTGATAAGCACATCCGAATCAATCGCAACATAAAGAGGTTTCATTGCTCACCCTCCTTTACATCTGGAAATTTAACCGCCACCTCATTCTCAATCGCAAAGGCCTCTGCCTCTTTAACCATTGCAACTAAACTTTCAAGCCTTTGTTGCTGCGACATCTTTGCCCGCTCTTTATGCATTTTTTCGCGAACTTTTTTAACATTTTCAATTTCTTGCATAACTCCCCCTTACAATCTTTATTTTACAACAAATTGTTAAATTGTCAACGAAATTTTTATATAAATGCTTTTATAAAATTCGACAATATGATAAACTATAATAGTAACAGGAGATAAAAATGACGATAACATTTGTAACTGATTGCTATTTTGACGAGAACAACGGAACAGGCATCTCTGCAAGAAGATTTACAGATATGCTTAGACAGCGCGGGCATGAAGTAAGAATTGTAACTATTGATGGAGAAGGGCGCACATTATATGGCGTGCCAAAGCGCTCTTTTGGCAAACTTTTTGACAAAATAATTATGGCAGAAGGTTTCGTGTTTGCAGACCCAGACGAGGAAATTTTAAGAAAAGCCATCACTGGCAGCGACATTGTGCATATTTACATGCCATTTAAACTTGGCATAACCGCAGCAAAACTGTGCCGCGAACTCAATGTTCCATGCACAGCAGCGTTTCATGTAGACCCATGCAACATCACCTCAACAATTTACATGCACAAAATAAAGCCATTAAATGACGCAATTTATCTTTCTTTTTACAACAACCTGTATAGATACATCAAACATATCCACTGTCCTAGCATGATGATTGCAAACAGGCTTGTAAAACAAAAATATAACTCATACTTACATGTAATTTCAAACGGCTATTCCCAAAACTTTACAATGGCGGAGGTTGAAAAACCAACCTTTTTGAACGACAAAATTATCGTGTCATTCATTGGCAGATTTTCACAGGAAAAGCGCCACGACCTTATCATTAAAGCGGTGGCAAGGTCCAAATATAAAGACAAAATTCAGTTAACATTCGGTGGAAAAGGTCCATTAAAGAAAAAAATTCAAAAAATGGCAACCAAACTGCCAATTGCCCCAATATTCGGCTTTTACACAAAAGAGCAACTGCATTCAATCCACAATTTCACCGACATTTACATTCACCCAGCCGACACTGAAATTGAAGGCATAAGTTGCATTGAGGCAATCGCCTGCGGAGTTGTGCCAATAGTTTCCAAATCAGTTCGCTCTGCCACCCCACAGTTTACAATCTGCGAAGAATCATTGTTCAAACCTGGCGACTACAAAGATTTGGCGGCAAAACTTGACTGGTGGATTGAACACCCAGAAGAACGCCTAAAATACAAAACCGAATATGTAGAACATTCCAAAAACTTCCAAATTGAAAGAAGCATCGACCTTATCATTGACATGTTCAATCAAGCCATCGCTGACTGGGATGCAAAATATGATGGCAAAAAGAAACAAAAAGCCATCGCTCCAACAATCGTATCAAACACAAATAATTAAAAAATCTAGTGCGTTTGCACTAGATTTTTTTCACTTGCCAATTCTACTTCTTTTTTATCTTTTGTAACACAAAAAAGGAAAAAAGCTCAAAACCTTTTTTCCTTTTCGCTTATACATAAACAAATTCAACTTTTCCATTAAGCCAACTGTCGAAAAACTTTTCTAAGTTTCTGCCCGCTTTTGATGAAAAATATGCAATAAATTCACTGGAACTAACATTTTGATATGCAAATTCTTTATAATATCCCTTTAAAGTTGAAAGCAGTTTTTTATCGCCAATTTCACTTCTAAGTGTGTCAAACAACAGTATCCCGCGCGTGTAGATGTTGTTAACATATTCCGGTTCAGTGCTAAACTCGTTCAAAGCGCGCAACATGCTGCTATCCACTTCGCCTTGAATTTTATCATAAATCTGTAAAAAGAATTTATAGTTCTCCTCCGCCCCGCTTATAATTTGATTGTAAGAAATGTTGTATTCAGTATAGTTCTCAAAAAACAGCGCGGTGGAAAATTCGGTTAAACTCTCATCCAGCCATGCCTCGTGATATTCATCATTGCCCACAACGCCATACCACCACTGATGCGCAATTTCATGAGCGATAACATAGTCATAATCCACGCCTGACACTGTGTCAGCAATCATCACAAGCCGTGGATACTCCATACCACCATGCACAAAATTGGTTTGCACCACTGCCAGTGAAGAATAGGGATACTCACCAAAACTCTTCCCATAAAACTGCACCGCTTTCACTGCAGTGCCAAGCGAGCCCTGTGGGTCGGCGTCATCATAATAGTAGTAATCTATTTGGCAATCACCACTCTTTGCCGAAACAACATTAAAATTTTGTGAAAGCACAAAACTTACATCGCGCACATTGTTGGCATTAAAAGTGGTGGTAAGATATTGCCCATTTTCGCCGGTTTTTAAATTGTCGCCAGAGCAGGCAATTTTGAAATTTTTTGGATAACTCACCGTAACCGAATAATTTGCCACATTTGAATAAAACGGGTCGCCATTTGCGATGTAGCCTTCATCCATAAAACCCTCGCCTTCCTCATACACACAGGCGATTGGATAAAAATTTCCAAAATTTACTGCGTTATCGCCATAGCCAAACCTATGATTTGCATTCGGCAAAATCAGCACAAAATCAATTTCAATTTTAACGCGCTCATCTGGAAACAACTGCTGCAACAACTTCACATTCAGCAGCATGCCTGCCTCGCCCTCAACTGAATACTCCGCTTCACTGCCGCCCACTTTTACACTGGTTATTTCAATTCCTCCATAACTTTTGCCGTTTGGATAGGTTTTCGCCTCATTGGATGTGGAGCACACAAGCCCTTCACCCTCCTGAGAAAACGCGTTGGGATAAAGGTGAAACAACACACTGTCAAAGGCATTGTTTGAGGTGTTTACATAGTCCACCGCGCACGCGCCCTGAGCGCTTTTGGTTTCATCGTCATATGTGAGCACAAGTGCATATGAATTAAGCGCCTGCTCCTCGCCACAGCCCGACAAAAAAAGCGCCGGTGAAATTAACACTAAACACAACAAAAGCCACAATTTTTTCATGCTATAACATATTCGCAACTAATAAATAAAATTCTTTGACAAATTAAATTTTTGTGATAAAATCTTTTTAACGGAGTTAATATGAGTTTTTGTAGATTTTCAACCGAATTAGTGGCAAACAACAAAACCGAAATCGACAACATTTTTATCGATAATTTTTTGCCATCCGCGCCTGACATGTGCGTGAAAGTATACCTGTATGGGCTTTACCTTGCCACCAACGACAACGAAATGGAAAACACCTTTGCCTCTTTCGCAAAAAAACTGAACATCAGTGAACTTGACCTTGAAAGTGCGTTTAGATATTGGGAAGAGCAAGGGCTTGTGCAAGTGCTTTCCACCTATCCTATTCAGGTGCTGTATAAACCTTTAAAGGATGTCATCAACGGCACAAGATTGTATAAGCCAGAAAAATATGAAAAATTCAACACCCAAGCGCAAGAACTTTTTAAAGGCATGCGTGAAATCACCAAAACTGAGTATGGCGAGTATTACGACTTTCTTGAAAAAAGCCACATGCAGCAAGAGGCGCTTTTGATGATAATGGGCTATTGTATTGAAAGCAAGAAAAAAGCAGTTGGCTATAACTACATCCTCACCGTTGCAAAAAATTGGGCAAAAGAAGGCATATTAACCGCTCAACAAGTTGAAGAAAAACTTTGCCAGGCAGAGCAAGCCTCCACCGCCCTCTCCACAATCCTTGCCGCGCTTGGAATAAAGCGCACAGCATTTATTGAAGAGCGCGAGATGTATCAAAAATGGAAGGAAGGCATGGGCTTTGAGGATGACGCCATATTGTATGTTGCACAAAGCATGAAAAAGAAAGGCGGCTGCGAAAGACTTAACAGCCTGCTTGAAAAATACTTTTTAAATGGCAAATTCTCAGTGGTGGAAATAAAACATTTTGTCGCTTCTCAGGATGAAATTTACTCGCTGGCAAAACAAATCAATCGCAATCTTGGCGTTTACTATGAAAGCCTTGACAGCGAAATTGAAACCTACATCAACCCTTGGCTTAACATGGGCTTTGAGCCAAAAGCACTGGAAGATTTGGCAAGTTATGCTTTTAAATCTTCCATACGCTCACTGGACGGGCTTAACAGTTTGGTTCAAAAACTGTATAAACTTGGCATTTTAACCAAAGCGGCCCTCGACGAATACTTGGCGGGCATTGTAAGTTTAGACAAACAAATTCAAGAACTTTTGCAGCGCCTTGGCCTGTCTCGCCGCGTCAATTCATTTGACCGTGAAAGTTACAAAACTTGGAAGAATGTTTGGGGCATGAGCGATGAACTAATCTGCTATGCTGCCGACCTTGCCAAAGATAAACTTTCGCCGCTTCAATACATGGCAAGGCTGCTTTCATCTTGGCATGAGCAAAACATCAAAACCGCCGAAGAGGCGCAGCGCCACTCCCCTAAGCCAGCCTCTATCCAAATACCACAAAGCCAAATCAAGGGGCGCTCATATACAAAACAAGACTATCAAGCCATGATACAATCAATCGACGAAATTGAATTGTAAGGAGAAAAAATGAAACAAAGTTTGCTTAACAGCGCATTGGCAATAATTTTAAACCGCAAACATCTTGCCGAAACTCAGGCGCAAGAGGCGCTTTCTGGCGCGTTTAAAAATGCCGAGTTCAAAACCGCCTACCAAGCCCTGCAACAGGCAATACAAAATCAGGCGAAAGATGAAGCCTATGGCATAAAAAATGATGGCAGCGAAGTTAAAAAATGCCAAAAAGAATATGAAAATGTAAAAAATAAATTAAAAATAGGCTCAATTTCACCAAATTATCATTGCAAAAAGTGTGGCGACAGAGGAATTGTGAACGGCGAGTATTGCACCTGCCTCAAAAAAGAAATCGCGCTTTTGCTGATTAAAAACAGCGGGTTCGACAGTTTGGAAGATTTTTCACAGTCCAACTTTTCAATTTTTGAAGACCAAGAAAAGGCGAAAAAAATATACGCTCTTATGCAGAAGTGGTGCACCTGCCAAACCAATAAAACTCTGGTGTATCTTTTCGGCCAAACCGGCACAGGCAAAACTCATCTAATGAAGTGCATGGCAAAAAGCCTAATCGACGAAGGCAAAATCTGCCAACTGCTGTCGGCTTTTGCATTAAATCAAAAATTTTTGCAAATTCACACCAGCAGTGAAGAAACAAAAGCGCAACTGCTGGACGATCTGCTTTCTGTTGAAGTTCTGTTCATAGACGACTTAGGCACTGAGCCAGTTTACAAAAATGTAACGCGCGAATATCTTTATCTTTTAATCAACGAGCGCCAAGCCAGAAACTTGCGCACAGTCATCACCTCCAACCTTGACCCAGAGCAAATTATGTCGCGATATGACGAGCGCATTTTCTCCCGCATAATAAACAAAGATAAATCAATTTGCCTTGAAATTTCAGGAAAAGATTTGCGAGTAAAAAAGAAGGCCTAAGCCTTCTTTTTTTACATATTTAATCTGGCAGGGGTGGAAGGAATTGAACCCTCGACAATGGTTTTGGAGACCACTGTTTTACCACTAAACTACACCCCTACAAAGGTAAAAAAATTTTACCATTTTTGTTTTTTATTGTCAAGCGTTTGGATTTAAAAAAATATGAGAGTATAATGAAACCATGCAAACAGAACAAATAGTTTCTTCTTTACTTGAAAGCAACACTTTCGTTGCAAAAAAAAGCGGCGAATGCCTGATTGTTGATGCCGGTGCAACGCCCGACCAAGTTGCACAAAAAGTTGGCAACGATAAAGTTATGGGGCTGTTGCTCACTCATGGGCATTACGACCACTGTTTTTATGCTCTTGAAATTACAAAAAAATTTGGTTGCAAAATTTTTGCATCCAAAAAAATAGTAGAAAACCTCACCGACCCTGCCAAAAACTATGGCGAAACTTTTAAAATTGAAGATTTTTCAAATTTTGTATTTTTGGAGGATAAACAAGAATTTTCGCTTGGTGAATTTGAAATTTCCGCCACCCTGCTGCCCGGGCATTCAAAATGCTCGATGGGTTATTTAATTGACGGCACTTTTTTTGCAGGTGATGTGCTGTTTGGCCAAGGCATTGGCAGAACGGATCTGTATGGTGGTGACAAACACGAAATGCTGCAAAGTTTGATTACAATTCAAAACAACATCGCCTTTGACATTCTTGCAAGCGGCCATGGCGAAATGTCCACGGCAGAAAAACAAAAGCGCAACTTAAATTTATTTATCCGCTTTCTTTCAAGATAACGCCCTTAAAGGCGTTTTTTATCCCAAACCCACATCCAGAGCCATCATCAGCATAAAGCCAAGCATGGTGCCCCAAGTGCCCAAACTTGCCCCCTCCCCAACCTGACTTTCAGGGAACAATTCACTCACCACAACGTATATCATCGCGCCTGCCGCAAATGAAAGCGCCCATGGCATTATCACGGTTATGCTTGCGGCAAGGAAAAAGCCGATGATTGCGCCAATCGGTTCAACAAGCCCACTTAGCACGCCCATGAAAAAGCCTTTGGTTTTGCTGCCAGTCGCCTGTTTCATAGGCAAAGCAATCGCCATGCCCTCTGGAAAATTCTGCACGCCCATGCCAATCGCCAAACTCAGCGCCAGCGCCATGGCAGAGGCATCGCCCGTGGCCCAAGCGCTGCCAAAAGCCACACCAACCGCAATGCCTTCCGGAATATTGTGAAGCGTCATGGCAAGAAATAACTTGCTTGATTTTTTCATGCCACAATGGTTAAGTTTTTTGCAAATAAAATCGATAAGCGCTAAAAACAGCCCGCCAACAAAAAAGCCAAGCACGGCAGGCAAAAATTTTAAGGAGCCATAATTGCTCGCGCCATCAATCGCCGGCAAAAGCAGCGACCATATGGACGCGGCAATCATAACGCCAGAGGAAAACCCAACAATAAGTTTATTAAACTTGACGCTCACTTTGTCTTTGAACAAAAATGATGTTAAAGCGCCCAGAGACGTCATAACAAAAATAAAACTTATTCCTAACACGACTTTGACAATATCGCTCATCTTTTCCTCTTTTGCGTAGTGGTCTTGTTACACTATATTTTGAAAAAATGACAATTGCCACAAAAAAAGGATATAACTTTTAATTATATCCCAAATCCGTCAGTTTGTTAGGCTTATCTTTCCAGCCCTCTTCAACTTTAACAAAAATTTTCAGCATCACCTTTTTGCCGAGCAGTTGTTCGCACATGCCTCTTGCATATGTGCCGATTTTTTTCAATGTTTCACCGCCCTTGCCAATGATGATGCCCTTATGCGATTGTTTTTCGCACACAATTTCAACCTCTATGTTGACTATCGCAGGTTTTTCTTCAAACGAGGTTGTAACCGCAGCCACCCCGTGCGGAACCTCCTTTTTCAAAACCCTCAGCACGCCTTCCCGCACATACTCGGCAACGATAAATTTAACCGGCTTGTCGGTAACTTCATCTTCGCCATACAAAAAGTTCTTTGTTTTGGAGGCAGGCAGAAATGTAAGGATTTTTTCAATCAACAGTTCAACATTCTCGCCGGTTACCGCTGAAAAAAACAAATCACAATCAAAATCCACCTTCTTTTTGTCGCTCTTAGAGCCTGCCACAATCACATTCAGCCCATCGGCTTTCATCTTGGCTATGTGTTCAAGTTCTTGCGGGTCAGGAGCGATTGAACTATCTAAAAGATAAACCACAACATCCGCACCAGCCTTGGCAGTTCGCACATTTTTCATCATGAATTTATCTAAGTGCGAGGTTGCCTTATGTATTCCAGGCGTGTCAATCAGCACCAACTGATAGTTTTTGCCATTCACAATCGCCAAAATATTGTCGCGCGTGGTTTGCGGTTTGCTTGAAACAATGGCAAGCCTCATGCCCACCAATCTGTTAATAAGCGTGCTTTTGCCTGCGTTTGGCTTGCCAAGAATTGCAACATATCCAAATTTATACATTTTCACCTCGCGTTATTGAAAGGCTTGACAGCACATTTTCCGCCAAAGAAAACATCTCTTTCTCCTGCCTCTGGTTAAGATGGTCGTATCCCAGCAAATGTAAAAATCCATGCAGCGCCAAAAAGTTGATTTCTCTTGTCAGCGAATGCCCATAAAGTTTTGCCTGTTTTTTTGCAACAGGCAAACAGATTGCTATGTCGCCAATTTCAAGTTCCTTTGTAAGCGGGTCTGCTTCGCTCACAAAATTTTTAAGAGTTGCCTTTTTCTTGGTTTCAAACATTGGAAAAGAAAGCACATCGGTTGCTTTATTCACGCCGCGGCTTTGCAAATTCAATTTTTTAATTTTGGCTTTTGAAACGAAACTTATCCCAACCGTAACTCCCTCAACTTGGTTGTCGGTAAGTTCAAGTGCCCTTTCAAAAACTTTTTGATTTAATAATTTAGGTTTGTTCGTGTAAATTTTCATCCTCTTCTCCGCTGACTAGCAGATTTGCCGTAATAACATATTTAACTGTCGTGCTGCCTGCTGCCTGTATGATGCGATAATTTTCATTTTTTATTATCTCACATCCCTGCAATTTTTGCAAGCAGTTTTCCCTGGCTTGTTCAATCACTTGTTCGCGCTTTTCATCAAAAGTTGAAACTATTGTTTGCGATTGAAGTTCATAGTAGGTGGTTTTAATAACTTTAAACGGCAGCAGGTTGTTTTGTGAAAGATTTTGCACTGTACGCTCACTTTCATACTGCTCAAAGGTGCACTCCACCCCATTGGTGTAAAACTCCGCGCCAAAAAGAGTAACGCTGACATGTGTAGCCTTTGCGCCTGTGCGATAGGTTACAATCTGTTCGCCAAAATGTGTGGCTTCACCCTCCACCCAAATATCCATATAAATTGTGGCCTTTGGCTGAATATTAAAACTTTCGCCAGAGGAGTTGATGACATAGCCCTCCACCAAAATTTGACCCTTTTGAACAATGTCACCCACTTGCACACGCAGCGTGCCCTGAATTAGAGAAATGTCAGTAATCACGCCGTCATACTCAGCCACAATAGGCGCAAACTCGCTTTCCATTTCAGGCGGAACAATTTCGTTTTTAACATTGATGACAAGGCTTTGCCCCACAATAGCGCCGCTGACAAAACTTATATTATCAAAGTTATAGTTAATCATGTGTTCAATGTCCGCAACATTTATACGGTTTTTATTTTTGCTTGGCAGATTGTTTTCAACATACTGGGCGATTTCTGCTGAATTTTCCACGCCCCAAACCTCAATTTTTTGGATGTATGGCGACTGCACAGCATAAATAAGCACGCTTATTGCTATGCCAGCAATAAGCCCATAACTTGTGCAAAAAATTGCCATTTGATTTAAAAATCCTGCTGTTTTATGGGTTAAAATTTCATAGCCCTCACCTAGCAAAATTTTTTTGACCTTTGGCCCGTCGAAATATTTAACCTTAAATGTGCAGCGGTTTTTCCCCAGCCTGTTTATCTCAAAAATTTCAAACTTTTGGCTGAGGTTGTTAAAAAGCCTCTCTTGATTTAGCCCCTTAATTTCAAAAAAATGATAGTTTCTCAGTTTCATCACAGTGCCTCAACTCGCTTGATTTGCCCTGTAATTTTAAGTGTTTTGTCCATAAGTTCAAACAGCACCAACCCTTCGCCCTCAACGTTGATTATTCCGCCTTTAACTTTAAATGTTATCTGCTGATTGGAAAGCCTGCAAATGCCCAAATGCCCTTCCACATACAAAATGCTGCCCGAAATATTTACAATGTTGTAGCGTTCGGTCAGTTTTTGATTTTTCGCAGCCTTTTTAATTTCATCAAAAAAATTAAACACGCACCTTTCCTTTACAAATTAAAGTATGCGTGTTTAAAAATATTTAGAATTGGTCGTCCTCTTTTCTGTCAAGCACACCTGTCAGCAGCAGAGCCTTCATTTCTGGGGTTAAATTTTTAATCTGCTCTTTGATGCTTTGCTTTTCAGGCTTGTAGTCAAACTCTCGTTTAAACTGGTTATATGCATTGGCATCTCGCCTGATTGGCATGCGGCGAGATGGCATGGTTGGGAAAATATCCTGCTCAACGAATTCGCTTGATGGCTGATATTCTTCCTCTTGAATTGAATCTTCTGGAATTACTTCCACAACTTTTTCAGTTAAATTAAGTTCGTCTTTTGGCTTGCTCTCCTCAGCAGCAGGAGCAACAACTTTTGATTTTTTTGCCAATTTGGCCTGTTTTTTTGCTTGTTTTTCCTCTTTTGTGCGTTTTCTAAAAATCTGCTTGCGTTTTTCATAAACATATAACAGCGCACAAATTGCAATTGCACCTATGACTATAACCGACACCCACAACCATATCATGGTTAGGCCTCCCCATCTCCGCTATCTTGCTCTACGCCAGCGATTGATGCGCGCATAGCGGTGTCAGCCTGTAAATTTTTGAGTTTGTAGTAATCCAAAACTCCAAACTTGCCTTCTTTGATTGCGCTTGCAATTGCCTTAGGAATTTCTGCCTCAGCGGCAAGAACTGCTGCTTTCATCTCTTGGGTTTTAGCCTTCATTTTTTGCTCTTCTGCAACTGCCATGCTTCTCAATCTTTCTGCCTGAGCCTCAGCAAGTTTTTTCTCTTTTTCAGCCTCTTCGGTTTCAAGTTTTGCGCCCAAGTTTCTGCCGATGTCAATATCCGAAACGTCGACCGACACAATGTCATACGCCGTGCCATCATCCAAGCCCTTGCCCAAAATTGCGTCTGCAATGCTGGATGGATTTTCAAGAAGCTCAGTGTATGTTTCAGCCGCGCCAATGCAACTTACAATGCCTTTACCAACTCTGGCGATAACGGTGTCTTCTCTTGCACCACCAACCAGTTCATCAATGTCGGTTTTAACAGTAACTTTAACATTAACCTTAACCTCAATTCCGTCCTGAGCCACAGCGGCGATGCCGTTAACCTCAATAATCTTTGGTGTTACGCAGGTTTCAACCGCTTCAACAACATCACTGCCGGCAAGGTCGATGGCCTTTGCAAGGTCAACATCCAAGTTGATGCCTGCGCTGTTTGCGGCGATGAGTGCTTTTACGATATTTTCAACATTTCCGCCTGCCATATAGTGCGTTTCAAGGTCGGCTGCTGTAAGGTTGATGCCACCCTTTCTTGCCATAATGTAAGCGTTAACAATTAATCTGTAATTTGTTTTTCTAAGTTTCATACCCACAAGCCTTGTCATAGAAATATGCGAGCCAGAAACCAAAGCAATAAACCATTGTTTAATAGGCACTAAAACAAACAAAACCACAAGCCCTGCCGCAAGCAAACAGCAAAGTATGATAAGTGCAATAGCCCAACCTTCAATTGCCAAAAGCATGCTGTTATTCATTATTTTCCCCTCCTGATAATTCAACTTTTATTGTGTTGTTTTCAACTTCAACAACTTTAACTTTTTCGCCTTCATAAATTGTGTCTTTAACCGAGCAAACCGTGTAAACTTCGCCGTCAATTTTTGCCTTGCCAACAGGTTTGCAAATGGTAACAATTTCGCCTTCTTTGCCAATCAAATCTTTTAAAGATTGATTAACTCCATAATTTTCAGGAAGAGCGCTTTTATCTTCCACCAGCGGAGTTTTTCGCATCAACCCCTTGCTAAACGAGTGAGAAAATATAACAAACAAAATTGTGAACAGCACTAAAACTAGGAAAATCATAAAGAACACATCAAAAACTGATTTAGTGAACACTGCTTCACAAACAATCGCAGCAACACCAGCAATTGTGCCCATAATTCCCCAAATGCCAAAACCTGGAACAACGCCTTCAATTACGAACAAAATTATTGTCACAACCAAAAGCACGATAACCGACCAATGCATTTGAGTGAAAAATTCCACAAATTCCATTTCGTCCTCCTTGACCCAATTATACCACATGCATTTTGGTTTGTAAATACCCTTTTTCTACAAAAATCGCCCATCTAAGTTGATGAGCGTTGATAATAAAACAAATATTGTTGAGCGTAACCCGATAAATTTCCAAAAATATTTACTAAATTATTTGCAATTTTTTCCCTGTTGTTTAAAGGCGAATAATACATATTATACATTTTATTTATCCAGGTGTCGACAGGAAAAACATCTTTTCTTCCATACCCAAACAAGAGTATGCAATCTGCCACCTTTGGGCCCACGCCTGAAAGCGAAATTAAATTTTTTCGCAGTTGCGACGTTGGCAAACTTTGCCACTGCAAAATTTTTTGTTCATCAAGTTGCCTTAAACATTTATAAAGTTGAGGAGCACGGTATCCCAGCCCTAACCTGTAAAAATCCTCAACCGAAAAACTCAAAAGTTGATTAAGCGAAGGAAAAGCGGTGCCGTGAGTGCAATGGTTTTTTAACGCGTTAATTATTTTTTGTATGCGCTTGATGTTGTTGTTGGCAGAAATTATGAATGATATGATAACTTCAAAAACATCATTTCTTAAAATTCTAATGCCGCTGCCAAACTCAATCGGTTTTTTTAAGATGTCAAATTTTGACAGTTGGTTTTTAATTTGCGAATAGTCTGTTTTCAAATCAAAAAAGTTTTCAAAATATTTTTCATCATCGCACAAAATTTGATAGCCATCCTGCGTTTCAATAATTTCCGCCATCTTATCTTTGGAAAAAACTTTATAGCCCTGCTGCGATTTTTGATAGCAAAAAATCTGCCCACATTCAAGGATATGCTGTGGATTAAAATCTTGCTTTGAGTAAATTTCAATTTTGTTTTTAAAAAGTTTATATTCCATATCTTAAAAAAACCCCGCTAAAAAGCAGGGAAATAATTAAATATTTTCTAATATTGAAACTATCTTTTTGCCCTTTGAAGAACCAAACTTAACAGCGCCATCTTTAAGTGCAAACAAAGTGTAATCTTTGCCAATCCCTACATTTACGCCTGGATATATTTCAGTGCCTCTTTGACGAACAATGATTGATCCTGCAAGAACTCTTTGTCCATCACTTGCTTTAACGCCAAGGCGTTTGCCGGCAGAATCTCTTCCGTTTTTGGTGCTTCCACCACCTTTGTGGTGCGCAAAAAGTTGAATATTAATTTTAAACATCTTCAACCTCCAATTTTACATATTTTTTTTCATCCTCGCAAATGTCTGCCAGCGTTTTGTATAGCGATGTGATAATCAAATCAGTCTCTGTGGTTGGTTTTTCAAGTGCTAAACTTAAAAAGCCATCTCTAATTTGAACATCTGCATCAATGCCTGCCACTTCGGTTATTGCAAGCACTGCCATTTGTGAAGCCGTGGAAATTGCGCTGCACAGCACATCACTTCCCGCCTCAGCCTTGCCAGTGTGCCCCGAAAGTTTAAACGCCACAAATCTTCCATTTTTGCGAGTGAATTTAATCTTTGTCATCTTAACCTTTCACAGACAAAATTTTGATTTCAGTATATGGCTGTCTGTGTCCCTGTTTTTTACGCTCGTTTTTCTTGGCTTTGTATTTAAAAACGATTATTTTGTCTGCTTTGCCATGGCTTACAACCTCTGCTTCGCAAACGGCGTTTTTCAATTTATCGCCAACTTTTGAGCCGTTTTCATTGGAAATCATCAATACATCAAGTTTAACTTTATCGCCAACATTAGCATCAAGTTTTTCAACTTTAATTATATCGCCAACTTGAACATTGTATTGTTTTCCACCGGTAGCAACAACTGCGAACATAATTTTACCTCCTCTAACCAAACTCGCTATCGTGGCGGGCAAACGCCGCTTAAAAGCCATTTCTATGCGGATACTTTGCAAGTATAGCAGAAAACATGTGCATTTGTCAAGTAAAAAAAGCACTTAAACTAAGTGCTTTTTTTGTTATTTGACGATTTTGTCGTTTTTATCTTTTTTGATGTTTTTGCCTTTTGATTTTTTGTTCTTTTTAACTTTACTGATTACAAAGTAAGCAATAACACCTGCAAGAACAAGCGCAGCCACAATAATTAAGATAATTCCAACAATTTCATAAACTTCTATACCACTTGGCGCGTCAGTTGAAACCTTAAAATCGATGGTGTGTGTTGTTGTCCAGCCAGCATCATCGGTGATTGAAATTTCAATGCTGTAAGTTCCAGCAGAATCAAGTTTGTAACTATATCTGTTTTCGCTTGCATCTGCTTGGTTTTCAAGAGTCTCTTTGTTGTGGATTACTTCAATTTTTAAAGTTTCCCATAGTGCAGCCTCTTCGGTTTTGTTATCGCTGATGTGCATCTTGCTGAGATCTAATGTTAAGGTTTCGCCAAGTTCATAAACCTTTTTAACAAAATCATCGTCAACTTCAATTGTTGGAGATTGTGTGTCACCAACGGCGATTGAATAACTTCTTTCGCTGTTTACATTGTTGTAGTAGTCATACACATAGTAAGTGATTGTGTAATTTCCGTCTCTTGACAATGTGTAGTCAATGTTTCCAGTTTCAGCATTGTAGCCGTCTGCTTGTGTCCATCTGTTAAGATAGTATTGAGTTGAGAATGAACTCTCGCCTCCTCTGTATTGAATAATCACATAACTGCTTTCGCGATTGATGCCTTTTATTGATGCGTCAGTTGCTTCCACCTGCTGAATTGCAACAGTTGTGCCCCTGCTTACAGAAGTTGGATAGTTGTATTCTGTTAAAATCACAGGTGCGGTTGTGTCGCTGACAGTCAAGGTGTAAATATTGCTTTGAAGGTTGTATGCCTTGTAAGCATCAACAGTAAGAGTTGAAGATGAAGCAAGTGTTGATGTTGTGCTTCCAATGGTTAAGTTGTTTGCTTCTTCACTTGTTAAACTGAACGCAAGTTCTGCACCATTTCTTGCAACAAATTTAAGTGTATTTGAAATTGTAAGGTAATAATTTACGCCATCATTTGTAATGTACTGGCCAAGCATGCTTTCAAAACCTGAAATTTGGCTTGTAAGGTCATAAACAAGATATTGAGTTTCGGTTTTGATTGCATATTTCACAGTGTTATCTGTGCTTGAAACAATTACAAGGTCGCCGTTTTCAAGAGCGTTAACTTTGTTTGAAGTTCCCGTTTCAACAACGGCTGTGCCATCAGCATTTATTTCAAACACATCTTTATCAAACACGCTTACTTTAACATTGTATTGCAATCTGTAAACGCCTGGTTCATAAGCGGTGAATGTGTTTTCTTCGTTCTCATTAAAACGATATGACGATGGAGCATCGCCCACAACTTTAATGCTGTAATCAAACGCTGATTGAGAGTCGTCAGTGCTCACACCGAAGATGCCATAGTTATCGCCAGAAAGTTGATATGCAACAGAAGGTGTTCCAAGGTCAACTGCTTCGCCAACCTCTGCCTGTCCCTCGTCGCCAAGAACAGATGAAAGCCCAGTAATCACAGGGTCTTCAACAACGCCAGAACCCACAACTTCATAGTTATAGAAGGTTGTGATTTGGTTGTTCCCTGCGTCTGTTATAACAACTTTAACTTGGTAAACACCAACATATGAGGCAATAACTTTTCCAGCCTCCAAAGTATATTGCTGGTTAAGCACATCTTTGGTTTCTGTTTTGCCAACAACTGAAACAGGTGTTTCAACCCTAGTTCTGGCCCCGTCTGTGCCTTCTTCATATTCAACCCTGTTTACAAACACTTCTGCGTTCATGTATTGAACATTATCGTCTTTAAGAACAATGGTTGGCAAAGTGATTTCTGCATTTTGCTGAATAGGAGTTGTGTTTTCAGTGTTATATTTTTCTAAAACAATCACAGGTGCTTGGGTGTCTTGCACATCCGCAATTGCAATCTCTTTTGTCCAAATTCCTTCGTTGCCATAGTCGTCTGTTGCTGAAACCCTAATGGTAACACTTGTTGGAATGTCGTCTGCATAGATTGCATCATTTATTTGTGAAAGGTCGATTTTATACTCGCCATCTTCGATAACAATTGATTCATAAACCGTATCGTCTGCGCCAGTGAAGAAATATTCGGTTTTAACATCCATTCTTGTGTCGTTATCATCGCTGGCAGTTGGCTCTTCAAATGTAATGATTGAGTTTGCTCTGTAAGAGTTTTTAAGATTTGTAACAAAAGCAATTTCAGGAGCAACATCGTCTTCAAACGCATCTCCACTTACGATTGAGATGTCATAGGAAAGTTCTGTGCTCTCATTGCCTGCCTCATCTTCTGCGTAGTAAAGAATTGTGTAAGATGTGCCTGAGGATGAGCCAGGAAGCATGCTTCCGCCGCTTACGCTTACATCAAGATATGCGTAGCCTTCTTTGCCCTCATCTTCTGGGTCGTTGGAAACAATCAAGAAATTGTTGTCTTTAAGCCAGTTTTCAACCTCATCTTGTGAAGAGGTGTCGATTTCTAATGCTTCAAGTTTTTCTCTTATGTATTGGTTATTTGCAAGGAAAGATGTCCAGTCATAGTCAAAAATCAAGTTTTTGTCGTTATACTGATTGTCAATAGTAATTTCCCTTGAAGAATTTCTAATAACTCTTGTAAGATTCATGTCGGCAAGTGCTGAAACGTTGTCGCTTGCAGCAATTGCATAAATAATAACATTGCCAACAGATGTTTTTGATTTAAGTGCGCTTGATGCATCTGGATAAACAAGGTTTCCTTCATCATCCTGGTTAATTTCATTAGATGCGTCATACATGTAAACAGTTGGTGCTTGGCTGTCTGTTACGCCGTCAATACGGAATTCAAGTGTTTGAGTGTTGCCATAGAAGTCTGTTGCAGTGTAAACAATTCTGTAAGAGCCGTTTGCCCATGGTGTAAATTTGCCATCAACAATGCTGTCCTCTCTTGTTTCGCTGTAAGAATTGTTGCTGTCTCTTCTATATGCTTCAACTGTGTAACTAATTGCAACGCTTTCGTTTGCAGGTGAAGTATCATCGCCAGTTTGACCTGAAATGGTTGGAAGAGTAACCTCCACACCTGTAACAGCAGAAGAAAGTGAAGAATCTTGAACAAGTTTAAGTTCATAATCTTCATAGTAACTTTGTGAAACAGTGAAGGTTTTTGTGATGGATGTGATAAACTGGCCGCCAATGTAGTAGTCATAACTGATTGTGTAGTTGCCATAGCCCGCGAACTCAGCAGCATTTGGATTGAAATATTTGCTGTCGATGTAATATCCATCTGCGTTTTGTTCAACAACAACCGCGCCTTCTCCACCAGAAACAGAAATTCTTACATACTCTCCTTCGGTTGGAATAGAGTCGCTGTTAAGCACATAGTTAACGCTTTCAACTTCCTCTTCGTTTCTGTCAAACAGAGTTGGAAGTGGCAGAGAAATGTTTCTTAAATTCTCTCCCTGCATTGCAACATCATAAATGCTTGGAACAATGTTCTCTTCATTTGCGTCAAATTCAAAATATGCTGTTGTGATTTCGCTGTAAACGATGTAATCTGTTGAGAATGATTTAACTTCGCCATTCACAGTAACATCAAACTCATATGTAACAACATACTCGCCTGCATTGTTAAGTTCAACAGTGCCATAAACAGCTGTGGAAGCATCGCTTGAAAGCGCGCTGATGATGGTGCTGTCTTCCGCCTTGTCAATTTCTACTTCCTGACCAGAGGATTTGTATGTTACGGTTACATTAGATGTGATAGCCTCAATTGTGTTTACATCGTCATAATTTATTATTCCAATGTAATCGGCATAATCTCCTAAGCCCACAGGTATCTGTTCGTCAGAGCCAAAATATGCAGCCCTAATTTCATATGTAGAGCCTTTGTTTGCAACTGATTGAGCATTATTTAAAACGATTGATTCGCTGCCCACTCCATTCAAAACATAGTCTGCATTAGATTGAATGATGCCTACTGGAAAAAAAGATGAAGCCAAAATTCCAGCGAATGCAAGCGTTACTCCTTTATATAAATTGTTCTTTTTTACGATTTTGTTCTTAATCATATTAACCCCTTAGCAAATGATAATTTAGTAACAACCTATTTTAATATAAATCACAGTTAAAGTCAATCAATTTTAGTCTTATTTTGATTAAAATATTTTGCTCCAAACCTCAAAATCTATGTAACAATAAAATTTAAAAAATTTCAATAGGTTGTAACAAAATTTTGCAAACTTTAATAGTATGTTAATGTGTAAGCACACTCACACAAAAGGATAAATTTTAGGAGGTACATATGAACTTTTTTGGAGGCTTCGGCGGCGGAAATGGTTGCGGATGCGACTGCTGCTCAATTTTAATCCTTCTCATGCTTTTGCAATGCTGTGGCTGTGGCAATAGCGGTTGCGGAATTGACATCTGCACATTATTGTTAATTCTCGTGCTTTGTGGCTGCTGCGGTGGTTCAAACTGCATGAACAAATGCTAAAAAACTAGTAAAAAAGCCCAAAAATTAAATAATTTGGGCTTTTTTCTTTACTTTTTTTGTTTTTTAGGTTAGAATAAAAGAGAGGTGTGCTATGGATAAAAACAAAAAAGTAAAAAGAAAATATGGCGCGGACGCCGAACTTATTTGGAAAGATAGAAAAAGATATTGTGGTCTGCCATGGTCGTTTACAAGATATTCACTCATTAAAAATGGCGACAAATGGTTTAAAGTTTTCTCCGACATCGGTTTGTTGTATACCGTTGTGGAGGAAGTTAACATTTACCGTATCCAAGATATTTCATTGCATCAATCTTTGTTCGATAAAATTTTTGGAACTGGAACAGTTATTTTATATTCTAACGACGAAAGGCAACCAGAATTTAGGTTGAGGCACATCGCCAACCCATACAGAGTGAGAGATATGTTTTCAAACTATATGGAAGCAGAAAGAGCAAAACGCAACATTAGAGTTTCGGAATTTCAATATTAAAAAAAGCGCCGTTTTGGCGTTTTTTTATGGCTGATATGGCGTAAGTTTGTCAATATAATTTTGAAAATAATCAGGCAGCGGCAATTCAAACTTCATCTCTTGCCCAGTTCTTGGATGCACGAATTCAAGTGAATAGGAAAATAAAAGTTGCCCTTTAAGGTTTTTGTCTCCCCTCCCATAAACGGCATCTCCAACAACCGGATGCCCAATATATGCGCTATGCACCCTGATTTGATGAGTTCTGCCAGTAATCAAACTAAACTCAACAAGTGTCGCATTTTGGTAGCGGCGCTTAACTTCAAACAAACTGATTGCCTGTTTCCCTTCACTGGAAACGGCATATTTCTTTCTGTTGTTGTTATCACGGGCCAAGAAAGTTTGAATTTTTCCGCTGTTTTCCCACACAACACCACTTAAAAGCGCCAAATATTTGCGCTTCACCTCTTTATTTTTAATCATCTCTGCCAAACGGTTATGCGAAAAATCATTTTTCGCCACCAGCATCAAACCTGCGGTGTCTTTATCAAGTCTGTGCACAATTCCAGGACGCAAAACCCCATTTATTCCGCTTAAATTGCTGATTTTGGCAAGCAATCCGTTCACAAGCGTGCCGTCTTTTTTGCTTTCACAGGGATGCACAACCAGCCCTTGCGGCTTGTTTACAACAATTAAGTCGTCATCTTCAAACACTATGTCAAAATCAACATCCTGAGCCTCCGCTTTAAGCGGCACAGCAGGCTGAATGTCAACAGCAATCTCGTCGCCCTCTTTAAGTTTAAACCCAGTTTTAACAACCTTCCCGTTGCACAAAACCTCACCTTTTTCAATCAAGTTTTGCAAATGCGAGCGTGAAAAATCTGTGAATAAATCACCCAAAAATTTATCCAATCTTTTTCCTTCATTTTCTTTTGTAATTTTAATTGTCTGCTTCAATTTTTTCCTTTTTCTTTTTGCTGTTTTTAACAAGCGATACAATAAAATAAATCACCAAAATCACAACACCAACCGTCAAGCAAATATCCGCCACATTGAAAACCGGAAAAGAATCCCAAAACTCAAAATGCAAAAAGTCGCGCACATATCCAAACGCAAGTCTATCCACCAAATTACCCAAACTTCCAGCGAAAATAAAGCCTAGCGAGATGTGAAAAAGCGGATTTTTTGCTTTTTCAGCAAACATAAGCCAAATAAATGCGGCAATAAAAATGAAAGTGAGCACAATCAGCACTGTTTGTGAGCCTGCAAAAATGCCCCATGCAGCACCTTCGTTGTGCACGGTTACAATGTCAATAAATCCTGGCAAAAATTGTGCCGACTCGCCTAGCGCCAACGCTCCATCCACAAAATGCTTGCTTAAAAGGTCTGCAATCAGCGTCACCGCAAAAATTGGCAGCGTTATGCACAGCAAAAATTTGTAATGCCTACTCAATTTCCACACCCTCTGGAAGCAAAATCAGCAAGCGATTTTCTTCAATTGTTGCCATTGAGCCTTTGCTCATGTGGGTAGCGCCTTCCAAAAATCCAAGCGCCCTGCTTTTATCCTCGGCATACTCAATGTTTACAAGCACTGGCTCGTCATTTTTAAAAATTTGCAGCGCCTTTTTGGTGTCGTCGATTTTTTCAATATAAATAACCTTGATGCCGTCAATTTTATCAGGCCTTTCAATTTTATCTTTTTTTAAATTAAAAGTTGCCTTTGGCTCAGTTTTTTTAACTTTTTTAACTTTAACTTGTTCGTCCTCAGTTTCAAAACCCAGCGCCCTTGCAATATTTCCAAAAAAACCCATGGCATACTCTCCTTTTCTCACATTTTATCATACATGTGCATTTTTTTCAAAGTGGAGTTTTAAGATTTTTTGCAATATTTGTAGAAAAAAAACTTAGGTTAAACCCTAAGTTTTATAATGTAAGTTCTGCGCCTGACGAGCCAGCAGCTGCGTCACTTGAAGCAGGTGTGTTGCGTTTGCGAGCCTCTTCCAGTTTTTTACCCAGTGCTTTTTCAAGTTTGGTAAACTGTCTATCAATGGTAGGATAATTTTGACTATATGCGCCCACCTTGTGGCAGCCCTGAACTTGATAGTCATCATCAATGATATAAACTTTTGTCAAGCCAACACAATTGCGTTTCCATTCGCTTATTCTTTCAATAAGTTTTTCGCCACAGCAAATTGTGCGCAAGTTTGCGCATTTTTTAAAGATGTCAACACCAACAGCCTCCACACTTGGCGGCAAAATTATTGCTTCAAGAGAATAGCAATTTTGGAATGCCTCTCTACCAATGTATTTAAGTGTGTTTGGCAACAAAATTTCCTCCATATCAACGCAATCAGCAAACGCCATTGCATCAATGCCCAACAAGCCTCGCTCAATTTCAACCTTTTTGACACTTGATTTTGCAAAAGCCAAATCTTGAATGTAAACATAGCCCTGTTCCAAACGCACATTTTGAAGTTTTGGATTTTCAAACATTGCCTGTGTTGCAACTACTTTTTTCTTGCCATTGCTTTCAATCACCAAATTTTTATCTATATATTTTGGAAGATTTTGTTTGGTATAAAATTCATCTGGGTTATATTGTTTTGTAATTCTTTCTTTTAATTCTGCCATTATTCACCTCTAACTATTATTATACCACAGTTTTAATATATTTTCAATGGCAAAATAAAAAAAACGGCTAAAATTAACCGTTTTTTTTAAATTTTTAACTAAAATTACTCAACAATTTTAGAAACAACACCAGAACCAACTGTTCTTCCGCCTTCACGGATAGCGAAACGAAGTCCTTCTTCGATAGCGATTGGTGTAATCAAAGTGATTGTCATGTTAACGTGGTCACCAGGCATAACCATTTCAACGCCTTTTTCAAGTTCGATTGTTCCGGTAACGTCTGTGGTTCTAAAATAGAACTGTGGTCTGTAACCGTTGAAGAATGGAGTGTGACGTCCGCCTTCCTCTTTCTTCAAAACGTAAACTTGTGCAGTGAATTTTGTATGAGGATGAATTGAACCAGGTTTGCAAAGAACTTGACCTCTTTCAATTTCGCTTCTTTGAATTCCTCTAAGAAGAAGACCAACGTTATCACCTGCTCTTGCTTCATCAAGAAGTTTTCTAAACATTTCAACGCCTGTGATAACTGTTTGTTTCTTAGCGCCCATACCAACAATTTCAACTGTGTCGTTCATTCTAACAACACCACGCTCTACTCTACCAGTTGCAACTGTTCCTCTTCCTGTGATCGTGAAAACATCTTCAACAGGCATAAGGAATGGTTTGTCTGTATCTCTTTGTGGTTCAGGGATATAAGAGTCAACTGCATCAAGAAGTTCTTGAATTGGAGCGCAGTCTGGGCTGTCTACATTGCCAGCCTGAGCGGCTTCAAGTGCTTTAAGAGCAGAACCTTTGATGATAGGAGTTTTGTCTCCTGGGAAACCATATTCAGTAAGAAGGTCTCTAATTTCCATTTCAACAAGTTCAAGAAGTTCAGGATCGTCAACTTGATCAGTCTTGTTCATAAATACTACAATGTAAGGAACGCCTACTTGTCTTGCAAGAAGGATGTGCTCTCTTGTTTGAGGCATAGGACCATCAGTTGCAGCAACTACGAGGATAGCGCCGTCCATTTGAGCAGCACCAGTAATCATATTCTTAACGTAGTCAGCGTGTCCTGGACAGTCAACGTGAGCATAGTGTCTCTTAGCTGTCTCATATTCTACGTGAGCGGTATTAATTGTAATACCTCTAGCTCTTTCTTCTGGAGCCTTATCGATTTCATCATATCTCATTTTTGTTGTGCCGTAAAGCATAGTGATTGCGGCTGTAAGTGTTGTCTTACCGTGGTCAACGTGACCAATTGTACCAACGTTTACGTGTGGCTTAGATCTAACATAAGCTTCTGCCATTTTTATAATCTCCTTTTTAATTAATTAGTTTTCTTTTAATGCTAAAGGTATTTTAGCATACTTTTTTTTATTTTCAAAATGATTTTTCAATATTTTTAATAATATTTAAGCATTTATTGTATTAATCTAGTTACCTTTTAATTTTGTAGGCATTTTCAGACATTTAATCCCCCAAAATCGAAAAAACTAGATAAAACATTCGCTAAAATTATTATTGCTTAGCTCTTTCGCCCATAATTTGAGTAGCGATAGATTTTGGAACTTCTTGATAACGAAGTGGCTCCATAACATAGTTGCCTCTGCCCTGTGTCTGAGAACGAAGGTC
>CALVTD010000002.1 GCA_944359935.1 uncultured Clostridia bacterium
AAAACTTCGTTGATGCGCTTTGCACAGGTTTGAGCCTTAATAAGTGCAATAATCATATTTGCCACTGTAACCAGAGCAGTGGAAATTTGCGTCATATAGTTTACAAAAGCAATAATTTCACCCTGAGTAAGCGAGCCAATATTTACTTGCAATCCGCCAAACCACATGATTGCGATAACCGAAAAGTTGATGATTGCTGTGGTTATCGGGCTCAAAAGTGAGGAAACATTGGTTACTTTAATGCCCGCTTTTCTTAAATTTTTTGAAGCAATTGTGAAGCGGCGCTCTTCATCCGCCTGTTTGTTGAATGCCCTAACAACTCTTACGCCTTGTAAATTTTCGCGAGTGATTTCCGAAACTTTATCCAAGTTTTTTTGGGCCTTATTATACAGCGGATCGGCGATTTTAAGTGTGAAAAGCACAATTCCAACAATAATAGGTGTGATGGCTATGAAAATAAGCGACAGTTTAAGGTCAATCACAATCGAACTGATTATTGCGCCGATAAGAATAAGCGGAGAGCGCATAATAAGACGCAAAAATTTGCCGATGGCTTGTTCAACTCTGGAAACGTCGTGGGTCATTCTGTTGTTGAGTGTGGCAGTGCCAAATTTATCAAGTTCTTTGTGTGAAAATGTATTTATGTGCTCGTACATGCTTTTTCTAATGTCGTATGAAATTCCAGTGGCGGCAAGCGCTGCATATTTTTGCGAAAAGATTGATGAAACTATGCTTACAATGTAAAGGCCAACGACTATGCAGCCGTATAATATGACAAAGTTTGCGTCGTGATTTGCAACGCCCACATCAATCATTTGCGCGACAAGAATAGGAATGATTATTTCCGAAACTGTTTCAAAAATTTTGAAAAGCGGCGAAATTATCATTTCTTTTTTGTAATTTTTAAAAAATCTAAAAAGTTTTTTCATGTGTTAGTAAAATTATAACAAATCGCCAATTTTTTATAAAACAATTTTGACAAAATTTTTGATTTTGGTATAATTAAACGTAAAAAAATATTTTTTAAGATATAATGATAAAAATGGAAAACACAAAAGCATCTAAAAGAAATAAAATTTTATACATACTTTTCAAAAGTTTCACCTACGATTTGTTGTTTTATTACACACTTGAAACAATGTTTTTAACATTGGTGAAAGGTTTTTCATTTTCACAGGTTTTTCTTATCACCTCGCTTGATTTATTTTTTGTTGTGCTTTTAGCAATTCCTTTAAATTTTATATTTAAAAAAGTGTCCATATTAAACCGGCTAAGAATAGGCACACTGGCATTCATAGGCTATTTATTAGTGTTTTTATTAACTAACAACATCTATGTGCTTTGCTGTTTGGTTGTTTTAAAATCAATTGGAAATCTTGCTATTTCCGTTAACACCACAAGTTTGCTTGATGTGATTATAGGCAGCGATAAAGAAGACTCTTCTAAATTAGAGGGCAGAGCAACGGCAGTGTGGTGGGTTTTGGAGGCAGTCAGCGCGGTTGCCGCGGGCTATTTCTTTCAAATTAACCCTTACATATCTTACTATATTTGCATTGGTTTGCTTGGTTTGGCGTTTATAGTTACATTTTTCTTCAAAATAAGCAAAGAGGAAAACTATATCAAGCCGCCTGAAAAACAATTCAAAAGTGAAAAAGCGGCAAGTTTATTGTCAAAATATAAAAAATTAGTGATAGTTATTGTTGTTTTGGCGTTTGCTTTCTGGGGCGGTGCGGAAGTTTTTGGAAGCAGTGCTAAAACATTTATCCAAGACATCGGCACAAGTTCAATGGTGATAGGTTGGGTTTATTTTGGCATTAAAGTTTTCACAGCGGGCGCCAATGTGATTTCGCACCGCATTGAAAGCAAGTTAGGGTGGAAGTTTTTACCAGTTGTGATTGGCCTGTTTTTGGCAAGCGTTTTGCTTATGGGCCTCACTTATTTTGTGGATATATCTTTTTATGCAAAGTTAATTATATTGTCTTTGGTTATTTTTATGATGTATGTAACTCGAAATCCATATCGGCTTAACATTAAAAGCACAATGACTTATTTTTTTGACGGCAGGGATTTGGAAAGGGTGTTTAGTTACTATTTTATTGCCGAAAATTTAGGGGGCGCAATATTTGCTTTGCTTGCGAGTTTGATAATCGATGAACTTAATCTTGGCTGGGCAATTTTAATCTGTTTCATTATAATTTTTGCTATTGTTGTGCCAGCGCTTGTGTTCTATGTAAAATATCTTAATCAAATGAATAGGGATAAAATAAAAGCCGAACAAAACAAAGCCCAGCAAAGCGAATTTCCAACAGAGATAGACTTGCCAAAGGTTTTGGCTGATGAAGAGATAAAGGATGAATAAAAAACATCTGCCAATATAATTTTGATAAATTTTTGGATTTTGCTACAATTAAACATGCAAAAATATTCTCCAACTAGAATAATAAATATGGCTAAAATTTCAATAGCAACAAATTTTTTGCTGGCACTTGCAAAAATTGCGCTCAGCATTTATTTTTCAACTTTTTATTATTTCATGTATGCAATTTATAACATTGGCATAATCGTTTCAAAAGTTATTGCAATTAAACAGTATTCAAAGGATGAAGTTAAAGAGCAGGAGAAAGAGGACTTATCAAAATTTCATATCATTGGCATAGTTGTGCTTTTGGCAAGTTTTGCATTTTTGGGATATGGTGTGTTTAGATATTTGCAACCAGAGCCAACCAACTATGGCACAATCGCGGGCGTAACAATCGCCACGATCACCGTGGTGGAACTTTATTTTGCAATAAGGGGGCTGATTATCACTAGGCGCAATAAAGAGCCAATGTTGATAGCCATAAAACTTGTAAACTTGGTGTCGGCGATAACATCGGTTGCGCTTACACAAACCGCGCTGCTTTCATTCACGGCGGCAGAGTTTACCACGGCGGCAGGGATTGGCGCGATGGTCTTTGGCGCGCTTACGAGTGTGATTGGGTTTTATATGTTGTTTACAAACAAGATATATAAGATGTAAAAACAACTCATCTGCGAGTTGTTTTTTTGTGGCTTGTGCTTGTTGAGGTTACTGCTTTTCTTGCAGTCACTATTTTCACAAGGTTAAAAATTTTGTAGCAAATTTTGTTGGTGGAAGGGCTTTGCCCGGCCAACACAAATTTGTGAACTCAATGCTACCGCCAGCCGAGTCCAGAGGCGAGGCAAGCGAGGCGGAAGGGGGCACACGGGTGAAAACAAAAAATCGCGGTTAGGCATAGCCGTGTCCGCGCACAATTTTTTGGTTGCCTCCCGTGATTATTCTGGTGCGGCCAAGAGGACTTGAACCTCCACGGTTTCCCACTGGAACCTAAATCCAGCGCGTCTGCCAATTCCGCCATGGCCGCATGATTGAGGGTGTTTAATTGATTAAATTTGTTTCCAGTGGCCACTGGAACAAAAGGCAAAGGCATTTGCCTTGCGCGGCGAAGCCGCTAAAATCCAGCGGCGTCTGCACTAGGAAGCGAAGCGAACGCATCGAGCGTAAGCGAGATTGACGCCATGGCCGCATAAATAAATTGCCGCATTAGTTTATTGCACGCCGACATTGCTAAAATCCAGTGCGTCTGCACTAGGGAGCGTGAGCGGACGCATCGAGCGCAAGCGAGATTGACGCCATGGCCGCATGTCTATGCCCAATTATTATAGCATAATAAAAAACAATTTACAACTTATGATTGCAAATTGTTTGTTTTATTAATTTATCTACTCATTTCACTAGCGCTTATTTCATGATGATTTAAAATGTTTTTTTTATAGTTTCGTTTTCAAAAGAAAGTTCACTGGTAGCGATTCCTTCTAAAAAATCATGATCATGGCTAACAATTAATAAGCTGCCAGCAAAATTTTCTAAAACTTGTTTTAAATATTTTTTATTTGAAATATCTAGATGGTTTGTAGGTTCGTCTAGAATTAACATGTTTGAATCGCTTAAAATTAGTTCACTAAGCTTAATTCTCATTTGTTCGCCTAAACTAAGATTTTTAATTTTTGTATTAAACCTAGTTTTGTCGATATTCATATTGACTAAATTTGTAATAAATAAAGTTCTAAATTCTTTATCTTGCATGGTAGAGAGTTCAAAAATAGTCTTATCTTGTGGAAGGTCGTAGACATCCTGGCTCATTAAGCCAATTTTTAAACTTGGGGTCTTCTTCAAAAAGCCTGAAGTAGGGGGCTCCGTTCCCAAAATAATATTTATTAATGTTGTTTTTCCACATCCGTTTCGGCCAATCAAAGCCACTTTTTCTCCGCTTTCAATTATAAAATTAGCGTCTTTAAAAAGCAAGTGGTCTCCGTATGATTTTGAAAGATCTTGTGCGACTATAGCGATTTTTGATCTAATATCCTCTTTTGATAATTTGTATCTAATAATAGGTTGTTTTTCAGGTTCTGCAACTCTTTCGTTTAATTCTTTTTCAAGAGAGCTAATTTTATTTTTTGCGGCACTACTTATTTTTCTGGCCCCAGCTTCTGCGTTGCTTTTAAGCGATGCCAACCTGCTATCTGAAGGGCTTCCACCTTGTTTACTAATATTTTTATCAGCCTTGTTTGCCCATCTTTTAAGTTTATCTATTTCGTTTTCAATTTTTGCGATTTTTTTGTTTTGTGCCAAATATTCGCGTTGTTGAGTAATTATTAAATTATTTATTTGGTCCTCATAATCATCATAGTTGCCGTAAAATTCTTGTGTGTCCCCATCTTTTATTCTAATAATTTTATTTACTGTTTTATTGAGTAGGTAGGTATCGTGTGAGACAATAATTACAGTTCCATAAAATGAATTGATTTGATCTATAAGAACTTCCTTTGCTTCCATGTCTAAATGATTTGTGGGCTCGTCTAATATAAGTGCAGTTGGATTTTGAGCGAAAGCATATGCCAAAGCGATTTTAGTTTTTTCTCCACAACTTAAATTTTTTAAAACATTTGGTTCTATTGAAAAATTTTTCATACCCATCTTTTTTAAGTGCATGAAAAAGGATTTTGAAAAGTCTGGATTTTCAATTTGTGATAAGATGTCTTCAATTTTAAATTCTGAGGCTTGTTTTAAATATCCAATATTTTCATTAATTTGAACTATACCTTGATCTACATCCGTTTCGCCCATAATAATTTTTAATAAAGTTGTTTTACCTTGACCATTATCGCCGATGATTCCTATTTTCTCACCATCGTATATGGTCAATGATAAATTATTAAATATTATTTTGTCACCATATGATTTTTGTACATTTGTTAAAGAAATCACAATTAGCCTCCTTAATAGATGTAATTACTATGGCTTAAAATTTATTTTATAAAATCTCTCCAAATGGAGAGATTTTTAATTCTTTACAATTTCATATCCGTCTTTGGTGTCTTTGACGCTGAAACCTAACTGTGAAATTTTGTTTCTAAGTTCGTCAGCTGTGGCAAAGTCACGATTTTGTTTTGCCTGCCAGCGTTGTTTTGCAAGTTCTTGCACTTCGGTTGGAATTATGTCGCCTTCAAAATCAAAGCCAAAAATTTGGTTGAATTTTATAATTGTGTCATAAATTTTTCTATCCCTTGGCATCTTTAAAAGCGTCCAAACTATGCCAAGTGCTTTTGGAAGATTGAGGTCGTCATTGATTGCTTCTAAGAAATCTTTTTCCGCTTTGTCAATTTTAACTTTTGTGTTGTCGGTGCTTTCTTTATGCTCTTTTAATATGTTTTTCATGCTTTTTAAAGCATTTTTAGCACTTTCTAAGCCTTCCCAAGTGAAATTTTGCTGTTTTGCATAGTGAGTGGTGAAGAAGAAATAGCGGTAATCTTCTGGTGAAAATCCTTTTGCGACAAGGTCGTCAAGTTTGTAAACATTGCCAAGGCTTTTGCTCATTTTGCCGCCGTTTACCAAAAGATGTTCTAAGTGCATCCAGTTGCTTACAACCTGGTGGCCTGCATATGCGTCATCTTGTGCAATTTCGTTTTCGTGGTGAACAGGCCTATGTTCAACGCCGCCAGTGTGGATGTCAATATATTCGCCGAGGTATTTAATGCCGATGGTGCTGCACTCTATGTGCCAACCTGGGTAACCTTTGCCCCAAGGGCTATCCCACTGCATGATATGCTGCTTTGGCGCCTTAATCCAAAGTGCGAAATCGGCAGGGTGGCGCTTTTCTTCATCGATGTCAATTCTTGCGCCGGCAAGTTTGTTTTCAATTCCAACTCCGCCAAGTTTGCCATAGCCAGGGAAGGTGGCAATGTCGAAATAAATGCCTTTGCTTGTTTCGTATGCAAAGCCTTTTTCAAGCAGGGTTTTAACAAACACAATAATTTCAGGTATAACGCTGGTTGCAGGGCAGATGTGCTCTGGCATATCGATGTTGAGGCGTTTTGTTTCGTTCATGAAGATGTCGGTGTAATATTTCGCAACCTCCCAAGGTGATTTGTGTTCACGCTTGGATGCCACAAGCATTTTGTCCTCGCCCTCATCTTCATCACTTGTCATGTGGCCAACGTCTGTGATGTTCATCACTCCGTCAATTTTGTAGCCGTTGTATTTTAAAGTGCGCCTGAGTGCGTCCATAAACAGATACGCCCTCATGTTGCCGATGTGCGGATATGAGTAAACAGTTGGTCCGCAAGAATACATTCTCACCAAGCCATCTTCGTGAGGAACAAGTTCTTGCTTTTGCCTTGTTAAAGAGTTATATATTTTCATGTTAAATCCTTTTATTAAGATAATTATTTAATATGTCAAGCGAGCGCTCAGTGTCAATGTCCATCATGCCAAAACACTCTTCAAGAGAGGCAAGATAATCTTCCAGCACTCTTCTGCCTTCTTCGGTTAATTTTAAATAGCGACAGCGCCTGTCAATTTCGGCATGCTTAATTTCCAGCAGCCCTTCTTTTTCAAGTTCTGCCGAAAGCAGAGCAAAGTTAGACTTTTTAATGCCCAGTTTTTCGATAATCATGCTTACAGATAAATTTTCATATTGGTCAGCAAACGAAAGGACTTTATATTTTAACAATCCACCAGTCGCTTTCTTTTTCAACATGTTTTCAATCAAGGTTTCAATTTCAATAAATTTTTGTGCTGTTTTCATAACTAAAAGTTATTATAAACCTTTTTTTTGTGAGAGGCAAGTCTTTTCGCTTGTTTTTCTTTTTGCTTGGTGATAAAATTTAAATATGAACATTCAGGGCCCGCTTGAAGAGATTATTTTTAGAAATGAAGACAACGGTTACACCGTTGGCATTTTGTCATATAATGACACGCCTGTAACCATTGTTGGTAAACTGATTAGCGCAAATGTGGGCGAAAATTTAAGTTTGGAAGGCGAATATGTCAACAACAAAAAGTTTGGCTATCAATTTGCTTTTTCGTCATATGAGGTGGTTTTGCCTAAAACCCTTGGCGGCATTGAAAAGTTTTTGGCGTCGGGGCTGATTAAAGGTGTGGGGCCGGTTACGGCAAAAAACATCGTAAAAACTTTTAAACAGGATACTTTCACTGTGATTGAAATGGCGCCCGAAAAACTTAGCGAGGTTAAGGGCATAAGCAAAAGCAAGGCGTTTGAAATTTCAAGTAAATTTGGCGAACTTAAAAGCATTCAAAATGCGGTTATGTTTTTGCAGCAGTATAATATCACTGTCAACATGGCGCTTAAAATTTTTGAGGCGTATGGCGCAAAAACCATAGATGTTGTTAAGAGAAACCCATACAAACTTGTGGAAGATGTGGACGGCATCGGTTTTTTAACCGCCGACAAGATTGCAAAAAACTTGGGCATTCCGTCTAGCAGCGAGTTTAGAATTAGGGCTGGCTTTGTGCATGTTTTAAACAATGCAACCGAAAAAAATGGCAACACATTTCTTCCAAAAGGCATGCTGTTTACGCAGACCGCACAAATTTTGGAACTGGACGAACTTGAACACGAAGAGGCGTTCGCCGCGGCACTTGACGGGCTGACGGCCGACAAAAGTTGCATGGATTTTTGGCATAACGGCAGCGAAATTGTCATGCTTACAAAATATTACCGCTATGAATACACGATTGCGCAAAAGTTGTGCTTGCTAAACAACTCTGTGCAAGAAAAGAAAATAGACATCTCGCGCGAGGTGGAGGATTTTGAAATTCGCAACAAAATGCAATTTCATGAGGAGCAAAAAAAGGCGATTGAGCAGGCGGTTAACTATGGCGTTTCGGTTATCACGGGCGGGCCTGGAACAGGCAAAACAACCATTGTTAAATGCATAATTGAAATTTTGAAGCAAAATGGTGAAGAGGTGCTTTTGCTTGCGCCAACTGGAAGGGCGGCGAAACGGCTTGCCGACAGCACTGGAGCGGAGGCAAAAACCATACACAGAGCGCTGGAAGTTAACGGCGAGTTTGCCTCGGGTGCCAGCAGGTTTGTGCACAATGAAAACAACACCTTGAAAGTAAACGCGGTGATTGTGGACGAAGTGAGCATGGTGGATGTTATGCTTATGTGCAGCCTGCTTAAAGCGATGCCTCGCGATGCAAGGCTTATTCTTGTTGGCGATAAAGACCAACTTCCAAGCGTTGGTGCGGGCAATGTGCTGGGCGACATTTTGAAAAGCAAGATTTTTCCAGTAACCATGCTGACAAAAATTTATAGGCAAAGCGACCAAAGTTTGATTATCTCCAACGCGCACTTAATAAATAGCGGCAGCATGCCGATTATAGACAACAAATCTGCCGACTTTTTCTTTGAGCAGAAAGAGGATTTAAACGACATCCACAAGTCAATCATTGACATGGTGACTTCGCGAATTCCTTCCTTCACTGGCCTTGACCCAATGCAAATTCAAGTGCTTGCGCCGCTTAAAGCGGGGGTATGCGGCATTGACAATTTAAACAGAACCTTGCAGCAAATTCTAAACCCACCTGCGCAAAGGAAAATGGAGGTTGTGGTGGGTTCAACTGTGTTTAGAGAGGGCGACAAGGTTATGCAAACCTCCAACGACTATAACCTTATCTGGCACAAGCGAAACGGCTTTGTGGAAGAAGAGGGCGAGGGCGTTTTTAACGGAGATATTGGGCAGATTGAGGGCATAGATTTTCAAACTGGCGAAACCACTGTGATGTTTGAAGATGGCAGGCGCTGCACCTATTCGCGTGCGGATGTGGGCGAACTTTCGCTTGCATATGCCATCACAATTCACAAGTCGCAGGGTTCTGAGTTTGATGTTGTGGTTATTCCAGTCATTGCTGGCACAAGTTTAATTTTAACGCGAAATTTAATTTACACCGCAGTAACTCGTGCAAAAAAAATGGTTGTGCTGGTGGGCGAAAAGAAAAACCTTAAACGAATGGTTTCCAATGCCTACACGGTTAAAAGATTTACTCTTCTTACAGATTTGCTTATCAATCAGCAAAAAACCATAAGCGAACTTTTTAACTAAAAAACCAAGCGTTACGCTTGGCTTTTTTATCTTTCAAGAATAATATGTGATGCTGGTTTAACCTTGTTTGTTACAACTCTTTTCATATCCTCATACACAGTGTTTTCACTAGTCATTTGTTGATAGAGAGGGTCGTTTTTTGGGTCTGCAAAAAATTTAAGAGCCTCCTTAATTTCTTTACTATCACTGGTGTCGAACAAATTTTCCATGCCACTCCTCCTTTTAGTCAGTGACGCAATTTTAACATTCCCAGCGTGGCAAGTCAAGAAGAATTTTGCAAAAAAACTTTTAAATTTGAGTATTTTTGCTGTTTTTTGAAGTTTTTAATCACTTTTTCTGCATTTTTGAATAAAAACTTAATATGAAATATGACAGAAACAAAGCCATAGCCTATGCCAATAAATACGCCTTATCAAAAAATCCAGAGTATTATTATTTCGGCGGAATAGGCGGGGACTGCACAAATTTTATAAGTCAGTGTTTACATGCCGGTGGTTTTGACATGGTTTATGATGATTTTGAGGGCTGGTTTTATGTGAACCTCAATTTTCGCTCAGCCAGTTGGACAGGGGTGGAGTTTTTGCGCAATTTTTTGTTGCAAGCCGATGCAGCGCCAAATGGTGAAATAGTCGGTCGGGACGAACTTCAAGAAGGGGACATAATTTTTTTAAACAACGGGTTAAGATATTACCACTCGCTTTTTGTAAGCAAAATTGAAAACGGGCAAATTTATGTTTGCGCGCATTCTTTTGCCGCGCAAAACCGCAACCTCAACGACTACAAATTTTTTAAAAGTGAATTTGTTCATATAAAAGATTGATTTAAACCTGTCCTTTTTTATGGCTTGGCAGCATAAGATATGGGTGTGAAAAAAAACTCAAACGCGCTGCCGTTTAAAAATAAACTTTGCTATGGCATTGGTGGACTGGGATATAACAGCCTTGGTCAAACCATAGGCTCTTTTTTAATGTTTTTTTGCACCTCTATTATGGGACTTTCTGGAACACTGGTGGGACTTGCCATCGGCATCTCTTCACTTTGGGATGGAATAAGCGACCCTCTGGTGGGCAATATCAGCGACAGGGCAAAAAATAGCCGCTTTGGCAAGCGGTTAAAGTTTATGCTGGTGGCAATTTTTTTAATTGGAATTTGTAATGTGATGTTGTGGAGCATGCCAAAAGGTTCGCAAGGGTTTATGTTTTGCTGGCTGTTGTTTTTTCTACTGCTGCTTGAAACATGCAACACTTTTTGGTCTACACCTTACTCGGCTTTGGCACTGGATATGGCGCCAGACTATAACGAGCAGTCAAAAATTCAGTCTTATAAAACCGCTTTTAACATTATTGGAATGATTTTGCCAAGCATTTTGATGTTTTTCATTATGCCATCACTTTCTCTTGGCACGGACTCTGCTGACGCAAACCAATCGGGGTTTATCACCATGGCGCTGATAAACTCGCTGCTTGTGGTGGTTTTTGGGTTGATAACAATTTTTGGAAGTTTGAAAAGAGTGCGCACGCATGTTAAATACACGGCAGTCGCGCCTGAAAAACACAATTTTAAAAAGTTGATGTTTGGATATTTCGAAGTGTTTAAAAACCCTGGTTTTGCATGCGTGATTGCGGGATACTCCATCGCGCAGATTGCCTCTTCATTTTTGACCTCTGTTGGAATGCATCTATTCACATACTGCTATCACTTTTCAACCGCGCAAATTTCACTGCTGCTGATTTTGCTGTTTGCGGGGGCGATTGTTTCACAACCATTTTGGGTGGCGCTTTCAAAACGGATTGACAAAAAGGGCGCGTTAATTTCTGCCTTGTCACTGATTTTGTTGGGCATTGGGCTTACGCTAATCTCATTTTTGTTTAGACAGTATGTGCCGTCAAACTTCATCTATTATTTTGTTATGGTAACCATTTTGATTTGTGGATTTGGGATAGGGGCGATGCAGTCGCTGCCAATTTCCATGTATGCAGATGTGGTTACTCTTGAACAGTATAAAACCGGCGTGAACAAATCGGGGGCATATTTGGGGTATTATTCTTTCACATACAATCTTTCAAACTCCATTTCACTTTTGATTATCGGTGTGCTGCTGGACGCAATAAAGTTTGATTCTTCTCAGCCTATTCAGGCGTTAAGTGTGCAAAATGGGTTGGGCACGATTGTGTTCTGTGGCTGCTCCATTGCGCTGGCGTGTGCAATTTTGATTTTTTCGCGATACAAAATTAAAAGGGCGGATGTGCTGAAAGCGCAGATGAAAATAGAAGAGAGTAATCGTGGAGGAAACCAAAAAATTAACGCGGGCACGCCAGATGGCTAACCGCGATTTTTTGTTTTCCCCACGAACCCCTTTCCGCCTCGCTGGGCTCGCCTCTGGACTCGCCTGGCGCTGGCATGGTGTTCGCAAATTTTCATGAACAGGCTAAGCCTTTGCCTCATGAAAATTTGACTCCAAAAATAATATATTTAAATTACCAAAAAATTAACGCGGGCACTCGGGCGAATTGCAACTATATGTTTGTTTTCGCTTGCGGCGAAAATCTGCGCGCGAGCAGTTGAATTCGCCCTCTCGCGGCCAAACGAAAATCGCGCTAACGCTGGCGATTTTGCCGCGACTTAAAGAGGAATTTTGGTGACATTATAAGCGTTGATAATAACACGCCATTGAATAAATTCGCCAAATTTGAAACATGCTAACATCAGGAGAGAGTATGAAAAAAGGTTTGGCGTTTTTATTTGCCGTCATCATGCTTGCACCGCTGCTTTTGGTGGGTTGCGGCAGGCAATATACATATGGGATAGTTGAAAGGGATAACGCGCTTACGGGCGGCAACCTTTCTTTCGTTTATGACGAGGCCACCCATACTGCCACATTTGGCGGCGAGGGCGAGGCGGTTTTGTTTTATGAAGCCGATGAGGGCTTAGGCCGAGTGGCTGGAAACAGAATTGGCTTTAAAATTTATGCGCCGTGCGATGTAACCGATTACAGCAAAGCCAAACTCAATTTTCAAGGTGAGGAAATCACAGGCGGCGCGTTTATGCAAACGGTTTATGGGCAGGTTATGAATTATTTTGTGCTTACGCCGATTGTGAGTGAGGATAACCGTCAGTTTGAAGTTAAAGTAACTTGGACGCAGGATGCCGAAGCGCAGGTTTACACAATAAAAGTGGCAGATGGAACAAAGTTTGTTGCAGGGGAATAATTAAAATAAAATGCCCAAAATTTATCATAACTTTTGCTAATTTTATGATATAATGGGTTTTATGAAAAAAGAAAATAATGTGCAGGGCGAGGCGCAAACTGCTTCTCAGCAAAAAACAAAAAAGTTAAATAAGGAAGAAATTTTTAGGGCGCTTAAATTTTTGGGATTTTCAATTTCGGCGGGCGTTATTCAAATTATTTCTTTCACGCTGTTATATGATGTAATTCACTGGCTGTGGTGGCCAAGTTATTTAATCTCAATAATTTTGTCGGTGGTTTGGAATTTCACTTTCAACCGCAAGTTTACTTTTAAATCGGCAAACAATGTGCCAATCGCCATGGCTTGGACGCTGCTGTATTATGCCGCCTTCATTCCAATTTCGGTGTTCGGTGGTGATGCGCTTGAAAACATTGGTTGGAATGGAACACTTGTTACTTTCATCATGATGGTGATTAACTTTGTTACCGAATTTTTGTGGCAGAGGTTTTTCGTGTTTAGAAAAAGCATCAACTCTAAGCCACTTCCTAAAACCGTGGAGATGAAACTCAGTCCAAGCGCATATGAGGGTTTTGTGAGTGGTGATAAAAGGGTGGAAATGCGCGCAAATGATGAAAAGCGAAAAACGCTTTTAAAAGGCGACCACATCTTGTTTAAAAACCAAGAAGATGAAAGCAAATTTTTTAAGGCAACAATAACGGCCATCAAGAAGTTTGATAGTTTTGACGAACTTTACAAAAATTATAATAAAAAAGACTTGGGCTATAAAGCCGATGAAGAGGCCTCGCCACAAGATATGCAAAAATATTATTCGCCAGAGGATATAAATGACGGCGTGCTTGCAATAGAGGTGAAGTTTAATAAAAATAAAGCCAAGGTTTAACCTTGGTTTTTTTAAATAGGGTTCGACTCCCCAGTTAACTATTAAAAAAAAGAAATTGTATTTTAACAATTCCTTCTTCTTTGGTAGCCTCAAGGGGAGCCACACCCTAAAAATGATAAATCATTTTCAGGGAACCCACGAACCCAAGGGTTCGACTCCCCATTTAGTTGCAACAAAAAAAGGAATTGTATTTTAACAATTCCTTCTCTCATGGTAGCCTCAAGGGGAGTCGAACCCCTCATTCCGCCGTGAAAGGGCGGCGTCTTAACCGATTGACCATGAGGCCACAAAGCGCCTTTTATAGCGACGCTTTTGATTATATGTGAAATTTGTTATAAAGTCAAGCATTTTTGCGATTTTTATTTATTTTTTAATGGACTGCGCGCAAAACTTACCACATATACATGATTTGCATACTTTTTCAGTGCTAAGCAGCATTCGTTGGCAGTTGCTCCCGTAGTGACCACATCATCAACAAGCAAAATGTCTTTGCCAAACACTTGTTTTTTGTTGCTTACAAGAAAGGCGTCTTTTAAATTGGTTTTTCTTTGCGCCATGTTTAAATCTTTTTGATGTTTGGTTTCAAGCACTTTGTTTAAACTTGCGCTGTCCACTTGCTTTTTATAGATTTTGCCAAGTTCATCGGCAAGCAGTTGTGATTGATTGTATTTTCGTTTTGCCAAAGATTTTTGTGAAAGGGGAACGGGAATAATCAAATCAAAAGAAAAACTTTCTTGATTAAGCCTGTCGCTCATAAGCCTTGCCATGTCGGGAGCAAGGTAGGCGGCGTTGTCATTTTTTAATTTGAGGATGAGTGCTTTTGCAGGGCCTTCATATTTCATAGGCGCAACTGCTTTATCAAAATGTTTTTTGTATTCAAGGCATCCGTCGCAAACATCGCCTTCGCCTTCCATTTCGCAATCACAAATTTTGCAGCGTTTGCCTCTGTTGAAAGGGGCGGAGGTTTCGCAACTACTGCAATAAACCTGCTTGTCGTGGTCTGGGATGTCGGCATTACAAAACAGGCACTTCAAATTTGAAGGAAAAAGCACCTCTAAAAACGCATTCCAATACTTAACAACCGCTTTTTTAAAATTTTCAATTTTCATTTGAAAATATTTCACCCTTTAAAATTTTGTCAACTCTGCCTTTTCTAATGCGTTCATTAAACGGGCGAAAGGTTACGCATTCAACAAACTCCCAAATAAACACCCATGTGATTATTTCAAAAATCACGCCCACAACTTCTGGTGCGTTATACGCATGCAAAAAATGTATGGGAATTAAAAACAGGCACCCAATTAAAAACAACACCGCCCCGAGGATGTAAAACTTTTTTTGTTTCAAAACATAGTTTTCAAAATCGTCGTTCACGGTTTTGATGTTAAACTCGTTGTAAATGTCGTGAATGTTTTGTAAGTTGACCTCAATTGTTTTCATATGATTATTATATCTTAAATTTAAATTTTATCAAATTAAATCAATAAAAAAGCGGCTTAAAGCCGCCTATTTATGGAATTTTGGTTTTCGCTGCTCAGCCTTTCAAGTTCGGTAAAAACTTTTGCGATGTCTTGGTTTATTTCGAGGGTGACGGGTCTATCCAGTTGAACATGGTTTTTATTGATTACCACCAAATTTTTGCCCTCAAACTGGCTTATCAAATAAACTGGCAACTGGGTTTGCAAACTTGTGCCCACAACCACCAGCGTGTCAGCGTTTCGCAAACGGGCTTGGGCGTCAAGGATTTTAAGCGTTGGAATATTTTCATTGTAAAACACCGCGTCAGGCCTGATTATGCCAAAGTCGATAGGGCACAGCAGACTGTCACCATCAAGCACTTCATCAAAAGTGAAAGTGTGGCCGCACGAGATGCATCGCCATTTTTGAAAAGTGCCGTGAAGTTCGATAACTTTTTTGCTGCCAGCCTCTTGGTGAAGATTGTCTATGTTTTGCGTAATCACCGTAACAGTTTTGTGCTGCTGCAAAGAGGAGATGTATGTGTGGCAAACATTTGGGCTTGTTTTGCCTGCAAAATATTTTTTCACAAACTGCAAAAACACATCGGGATGCTTTTGAATAAACCCGCCAGTCATTATGTCAATTGTGTCAAAGCTCATGAATTTTTGTGAATAGATGGTTTCAAAATCGGTTATTCCGCTTGGCGTTGATGCGCCAGCACCGGTTAAAAAAACTATGTTTTGTGATTGGGTGATGATGTTATGTAACTTGGCTATTTCTTGCATGTTTACTCCTAGCATTAAAAATTATAACGAAATATTATTCGCCTTATCTTAACATAAATCGCAGCAAACTTCAATCACTTTTTGGTTATTGAAAGGATTGTGCCTTCTTTTATGGAACTTGGCGTCAAATAATTCTCCACCAAAATTTGTGTGGGGCTAACCTCAAATTTTTGCGCGATAGAGGCAAGGGTGTCGCCTTTTTTAACGATGTAGTATGGTGCAAAAACCTTTTTCATTTTAACCTCTCTTTTATCTTATTGTATTAAATGGACAAGTGCAGTAATACAATATTTTTGGAGGAAAAATGAAGTCTCTTGTCAAAACAGTGGTGCTTATCACCGGGTTTTCGGTGCTCACACGAATTGTGGGCTTTTTGTTTAGAATTTATCTTTCTCGCACGGTGGGCGCTGAGGCTTTGGGGCTTTACCAAGTTGCGTTTTCGGTTTTCATGGTGCTGCTTACGGTTGTGTCAAGTGGACTGCCTTTTGTCATCTCTCGCTTGACGGCAAGATACAGAGTTGACGGCAACAAACAAAGTCAGGGCAAAGTGCTTTCTTCTGCGCTTATCATCGGCCTTATTGTAAGTTTGCTGCTTTGCGGCGTGATTTTGCTGCTGCGAAACGTGTTTAAAGGGCTTTTTTCGGATCCAGCCTGCATAATGATTTTGATTGCGCTTTTGCCAGCGCTTGTGTTTTCAGCAGTTTACAGCGTTTTTAGGGGCGCTTTGTGGGGACAGGACAACTATTTTGCGCTGTGCGTGAGTGAATTTTTTGAGCAGGTTGTAAGAATTTTCTTGTGCGTGCTTATGCTTGCGCCAACTGCTAGTGCAATCGCGAACGCCGTCAATGTGGGGTGGTCGCTTACCATAGCGTGCGCCATGTCCATGGTTTTTGTGGTGCTGCTTTATTTTATTTACGGCGGAAAAATGTCAAAGCCTGGCAAGGAATACAAACAACTTTTAAAACGCTCAACGCCAATCACAGGCGTCAGGGTGGCGGGCAGTTTGGCTCAGCCATTGATTGCGCTGATAATGCCAGCAAGGCTTATTGCAATTGGTTACAGTTCTTCACAGGCCATGAGTTTGTTCGGCGTGGCTGTTGGCATGAGTTTGCCGCTGCTTTTTATTCCGTCCACGCTGATAGGCTCTCTTGCCACAGCCCTTGTGCCAGATATATCCATGGCGGTGGTGAAAGACGACAAGGTGCACATAGAGGCGCGCATTCGCTCGGCGGCTATTTTTGCGCTGTTTGTTTCGGCAATGGTTGTTCCGCTTTTTATGGGTGCGGGCGATTTGATAGGTGAGTTTTTGTATGGCAATTCTTTAAGCGGGATTATTCTTGCCTCATCTGCATGGATTATGATTCCAATCGGCTTAAACAACATAACCTCCTCGCTGCTCAATTCGCTGGGCTATGAAGTGCGCTCTTGCCTAAATTATTTTGTTGGAGCAATTTTCATGTTTGCCGCTATGTGGTTTTTGCCAGCCATCTGTGGCATAAATGCCCTGTTCTGGGGTATGGGGCTTTGCATGAGCGTTACGGCGGTGTTAAATTTCTTTATGCTGAAAAGAAAAACCGGCGTTAAACTTAAAATTTTAAAACCGCTTGTGCTGTTAATTTTAATCACAATTCCTTGCGCGGCGCTGGTGAGTTTTATGGCTAAACTATGCTGCTTTGTAATGCCTTTGGTATTGGCAATAATCATTTCATGTGGCTTGGGCTTTATCTTCTATGTGCTGTTATGCATGGTTTTCAATGTTGTGGATGTGAAAGGATACTTTGTGCAAGTTACTTCAAAATTTAAAATAAAAGGCCTGAAAAAAGTTAAAAAAAGTTAATTTTTGCGTAAAAAAAACAATGTTGCTTATACTAAGCGCATGCTAACAATCATATTAAGGTCGATTATCATTTATCTTATTGTGCTGTTTGTGTTTAGGATTATGGGCAAGCGTCAACTTGGCCAGATGCAGCCCTTTGAACTTGTTTTAACGCTTATTATCGCCGACCTTGCAACCATACCAATGGCGGAAATTTCTGTGCCTGTGCTGCACGGGATAGTTCCGCTTTTCACGCTTGTGATTTTGCATTTTTTGCTTACGCTGCTGACAAGGCTAAGCACCACGCTTTCAGCAGTAGTGAGCGGCAAGCCGGTGATTTTAATTAATCCAAGGGGCATTGATTACAAGGCTATGAAGAAATTGAGCATAAGCATTGATGACATTTTTGAGGCCATGCGTGGGCTAGGCTATTTTTCTTTGGAACAGGTTGAGTATGCGATAATGGAAACCAATGGCAAAATCAGCATCCTGCCAAAAGCCGAACTTGCGCCAGCCACCAATCAAAGTGTGGGTGCACAAGTGGAAAAAGCGGTTATTCCAATAAACATCATAAGCGAAGGCAAAATTTTAAAAGAAAACCTTGCGCTTGCAAATATAGATGAAGCGTTTGTTGAAAAATTTTTAAAAACCAATATTGGTAAAGCCAAAATAAAAGATGTGTTGGTTATGACGCTGGATGATAACGGCGCGGTGTATTTGCAACTTAAACAAGGGCAAAAGCAAATCTTTGAAAATGTGAGGGCGGCATGAAAATTTTTTCAAAAATTATGCTTGTGCTTATTTTCGTATTTTTAATTGCCATCTCAATAATTGAAGAGGTGGTTGCTAGTGGCAGCCTGCAAGAGGCTATGGCCGATTGCCTTTATTTGGAAGAAATCAGCGAGGGTAGGGAAGATTTGCGAACGCAAGCCATCGCATTGGCTGTGGATGACCTGGAATACCATTGGAAGAACAATGAAAGCAGCATGTGCTTTTTGGTCAACCACAAAAACATTCAAGAAATTGGATTGGAAATAAGCAAGTTGAAAGTTTATCAAAAGGAAAACGACCTAAAAGAATTTAGGGCGTGCCTGGATGCTGTGAAATTTTATAGTCAAAGTTATCTGCATTTTATGGGTGCAAATCTGCACAATGTGTTATAAAAAAATCGGCGTTTTAGCCGATTTTTAATATACCTTTTCTTTTTTAATTGAAACGTAAATTACAACGCCAACAATTATTGCCATCACAGCCGCTGCGGCAATCACAATCCAAACAATGGTCATAGGGTCGAAACCGTCTACTGTTGAAAGTTGCTGGCTGGTTGCAACAAACTCGGTTGTTTGATAGTCAGGCGACAGTATTTCGCATCTTATTGTCCATGTGCCTTCCATTGGAGGGTCGAACAAAAATGTGTGCCCAGTTCTTAAATTTTGTGAGTCAGCGCCATAGAGAGCATTTTGAGTGTTTGTGTTATCAATGTCGCTTGGCAGAAGAACAAAACTTCTTCCATCGGCGGAGGTGCCGTCAACAAACCAGTTTATTTGATAGCCGTTTACATATTTAAAGCCATCATCCACTGTGAAAAGGTAGGCGTTTCTAAGGCCAGTTGAACTTGGTTGAATTTCATAACTAAGTTCAGGCGCTCTGTTTATTGTGTAAACATCGTCTGGAGTCAGTTCAAAAATTGCGGATTGTATGGTGTCTTGATAGGTGAAAGAGAACATATAAAGTCCCCAGCCGCCGTATTCAGTGAAGGTTTCACCGAAAACATCCTTTCCTGCAAAAGCGCCACTTTCCAAAGTTTGCTCGTCATCCACTTGCACGTAGAACCTAAAACTTGTGTCAATTTCATCTTTGCTTGAAACAGTTTCTGTAAAAAGTTCAAGTTGGTGAGTGTGGTCTGTTGACAAACTTACTTTTCCGTCTTGTATGCGTGCTGGCGTCCAGGTTACGCTATAACTATATGTGTATGATGTGGCATCAGGAATGGAGGTTGTGTCAAGGTTTACCACGAAACTGTCAATATTAGACCATAAAAAGGAATAACTTGTGTAATTTGGAATTTCTGTGCCAGATGGAGTTGTGAGGGTTACAGATGAAGGGGAGGTTGTTTGAATGCTGCCTTCACCGTCATAAGCCGTAACACTTATGTCGCTGGAATAACTGTTGGTGATATATGCGTCGGCACTGCTGGTTAAAGCAGACGAGCCAAATGCAAACGATATGGCAAGCAAAGCCGAAAGTAAAACTACGGCAACTAAAACAAAAATTTTGGTTTTTGCTATATTCATATTCACCTCTCTTAATAAGCCAAGTATAACATAAAAAAATTTTTATCAAAAATATTTTTGCCTTATTTTGCAAATTTATATGTTTTTATTTAAGTTATTAAAATTTGAATAAATCCCGTTTTTGTTGACAATTAAAACCTTAAAATTTATAATATAAGTATGGAAGAGTTAATTTTAGAAAAGCAAACTATGCAGGAAGAGGAGAGCGCAATTTTCACTCAATCAATTGTTGCGCCAAAAAGTTATGACTGGGTTGAAGACGAGGTTATGACAATCATTTTTCGCGTGCAAAACAGCGAGTTTAACATTTGTGGCAAAAGCATGCTTGACTGGGTGAAAATGGCGTGTGTTAAAATGCCGGTTAAGGTTTTGGACGAGCCAGCAGATGAAAATTTGCTTGAAACAATAAAAAACAACGCCGAAGGCAAAAAAATCATATTGGTTTTATATTCAAACACGCCACTTTTGCAGCAAAAAACAATTTTAAACATACTTGACTATTTCTGCACAAGGGATATGAACGCGCTTATTTTGCCAAAAGGTTTTGTGTTTAAGGCAGAATATTTAAACCAAACCTCACAAATTTTTTCGCCTGCAAGAAAGAATTTTGCGCCAGATGAATTTAAAGAGGTTTTAACTGCGGCGGATATTGCCGAGGTTTGTGAAATCATCTATCAACGCATCCGCGAATTTCATAAGAGCAGTGGTGTTATTTTAAAAGGTGAGCACACCATTTTTATTGACGCCGATGTGCAAATTGAAGCAGGCGTGGTTATTGAGCCGTTTAATGTGATTAAAGGCGAAAGCGTCATCGAGGGAAAGGTTGTGCTTAAAAGCGGCAACTACATTGAAGACAGCGTGATAAAAAGCGGAGCGGTTTTGCTTGGCAAAAATATTGTTGGCGGGGAAGAGGTATGAAAATTTTAGTTGGGCTGGGCAACCCTGGCAGGCAATATGAAAACAATGCACACAACATTGGTTTTAAGGTTTTGGATGAGTTTGCAAAGCAGCAAAACATCAAATTTTCAAAAAAGGGTTTTAAATCGGTGTATGGCGAGGGCAAGATTGATGGAGAAAAGATTTTGCTTGTTAAACCGCAAACTTACATGAACTTGTCTGGCGAAGCACTGCTTTTGTTGAAGAAAAAATTTAAAGATGCCAAAATTTTGGTGCTGGTGGATGATATCGACACTCAAAAGGGCACCATTCGTTATCGCGAAAAGGGCAGCGGCGGCACACACAATGGGCTGAGAAGCATTGTCAGCATGATTGGCCCGGATTTTGAAAGGCTTAAATTTGGAGTTGGCAAGCCAGAGGGCGACCTTAAAGATTTTGTGCTGGGAAATTTGGATGAGGAGTTGCAGCAAAGTTTGATTAGTCAGGGGATTGAAAGAATTTTACAATGGCTTCAATAAAAAATGTTATTGACAGGATTACTTCACTTAATTTGCCTAAACAAATCAGTGGAGTGAAAGAAGGTGAAAAAGCGCTGATTATTGCCTCGTGTGGGCGCAGCGTTATTTTTTCTGCCGATTTTGTTGAGGCAGTGAAGTTAAAAAGAAACCTCAATGCGCTTGGTAAAACATGTGAAGTTGTTTCGGTGGGCAGAGAAGTTGGAAAATATGAAGATGACAATCTGCAAGATTTTGCGGGCGCGCTGGGCAAGTTTTTTAGCGGCAGACTTGAAAACATCATTTTTCTGCCAAACGCGCTGGTAACCAAGTTTGATTTAACATTTTTTAAAAATCCCATAATGCTTGAAAACGGGCAAACAGTTTCAATCACATCGCTTTGCCAAGATTTGGTGAGCGCAGGATACGAAAGGGTGAGTTTGGTTTCCGGGCAGGGTGAGTTTGCTTTGCGCGGCGACATTTTGGATGTTTTTCCTATGGGCGAAGAGGCACCAATCAGGTGTGACTTTTTTGATGACGTGATTGAAAATATTTCAATATTTGACCCAAACACCATGAAAACTGTGCAAAAAATTGAAAATTTTTGCGTTTTTCCTGCAAAATTGCCGATGGGCGAACAAAATGTAAGCGACATTTGTGGTTTTTGCGTGGCTGATAAAATAGAGCGTTTGCAGGGACAAATGGAACTTTTGCTTAAAAGTTTTGAGGTGATGAGCGAATTTAAAAAGCAAGATTTTGCGCAGATGAGCGACCTTAAAATAAATGTGGCGTTCACTTTGTCTGGTGGCTATGATGTTGGCTCTGGCGCGGAAATTAACTATATTCACAATTTTGCCGAACTTGGCGATGACCTTCAAAATTTTGACAGCGCCCACAAAAAGATGCTGCTTTTTGCTGGTGACGAGCCGTCAAAGCAGCGCATTAAAAATTTCTTGCTTGGCAAGGAGATTGCATTTTTTGATTTTGAGCAGAGCGAGTTTAAAGAAAACGGCATTTATGTTTCAAGTTTTTATTATCCAAACTCCTTTTCTTTTCCAAGTTTAAACATCTTTGCAATCGGTAGTGACAACTTAACTAGGCAAAAGCCATCGCTTTTAAACAAGGCAAAAAAGCAGGCGTTCTATCGTCCGCAGATTGGTGAATATGTCGTGCACGATTTTCACGGCATTGGCAAGTGCGTGAGAATTGAGCGCATGAAGATTGCCGACTTTGAAAAAGACTATTTTGTGGTGGAGTATCGTGGCGGAGGCATGCTGTATCTTCCAAGCGAGCAGGCAAGTTCGCTTTCGGCATACATCGGCGAAGAGCAGCCAAGGATGAACACACTTGGCGGACGAGAGTTTGAGCAGTTAAAAAACAAGGTTAAGGAAAAACTGGAAACCTTTGCGCTTGAACTTATGCAGGCTTATAAGGAGCGCGAAAACTCAAAGGGCTTTAAGTTTGCAAAGGAGGAGTTTTTAGAAAACGCTTTTGCCAATGCCTTTGAGTTTGAAGAGACCGCCGACCAAGCGCAGGCAATCAAAGAGGTGCTTGCCGACATGGAAAGCGGCAAGGTTATGGACAGGCTGCTTTGTGGCGATGTTGGTTTTGGCAAAACCGAAGTGGCGTATAGGGCGGCTTTTAGGGCTGTGATTAACTCTAAGCAGGTGGCATTTTTGTGTCCAACAACAATTTTAAGTGAGCAGCACCTCGCCTCTGCAAAAAAGAGAATGCAAGATTTTGGGGTGAGAATTGAAGTGCTCAACCGCTTTAAAAAGCCAAGCGAGGTGAACGCCATCTTACAAAAGTTGAAAGAGGGCGAAATAGACATTTTAATTGGCACGCATAAAATTTTAAACGAAAAAGTTAAGTTTAAAGATTTGGGGCTGCTAATCATTGACGAGGAGCAGCGCTTTGGCGTGGCGGATAAAGAAAAAATTAAAAATTTAAAACGCAATATCGATGTGCTGGCGCTTTCGGCAACGCCTATTCCGCGCACGCTGCACATGTCACTTTCGGGCATTAGAGACATTTCCGTAATCACAACGCCGCCTAGGGACAGGCTGCCGATTCAAACCTATGTTACTGGCGAGGACGACGAGGTTGCCGCATCGGTTTTAAAAAGAGAGTTGGCGCGGGGCGGCAAGGCCTTTGTAATTTACAACAGGGTGCAGTCAATAGGCTTAATTGCAGGGCACATTGCAAGCCTGGTGCCTGAGGCAAAGATTGGTGTGGCGCACGGGCAAATGAATGAGCGCAGTTTGCAAAGCGTTGTAGACAGGCTATTCAAGGGCGAATACAACGTTTTCATTTCCACAACTTTGATTGAAAATGGCATAGATATGCCATCTGCAAACACCATGATTATTTATGATGCCGACAGGCTGGGGCTGGGGCAACTTTATCAACTTAGGGGAAGGATTGGGCGAAGTGACAAACTCAGTTATGCATATCTGTTTTATAAGGACGGCAAAACTTTAACCGACGAGGCTTACAAAAGGCTTGAAGCCATAAAAGAGTTTAAGGAACTTGGCAGTGGATTTAAAATTTCCATGCGCGATTTAGAGATTAGGGGCGCGGGTAGTGTTTTTGGCAAACAGCAACATGGGCACATTGAAAAAGTGGGCTATGACATGTATGTTAAATTGCTAAATGAAACCATCAGCGAGTTGCAGGGCAAAAAGGTTAAAGAGGTTAAACCAATTCGCATAGACCTGCCGCTTGATGCATTTATTCCTGAAAACTATATTGAAAACAGTGAGGACAGAATTTCCTACTATGTGCAAATTTCTCAGCAGGAAGATAAAGAGGGTATGCAAAGCCTGCTGCAATCGCTGGCGGAGGGGTTTGGCGAAGTGCCTCAAAGCATTGTAAACCTTGCAAAAATTGCACTTTTGAAAAACCTTGCTGGCAACTTTGATGTTAAAACCATTAAAAGTGACGGCGGAATTATTTTAGAGTTATATAAATCCAGCCAAGTTGTTGATAAGCGCTTGGTGGGCGTGCTTAATAAATATGGAGCAAGTTTAAGATTTGAAAACTTGCCAATAATAAAGGTTGCTAAGGATAGGCCTTTAAACAAACTTTTAGATAAGGTTATTGATATGCTCAGCGAGGCCAAAGAGGAAAATTCTAAAAAACAGGCTTAATTTGCTTGAAAATTAACAACAATTATTATATACTAATGTAAGTATTTTCTGCATTTAAAGGATGGCTATGAAGAAAAGAAGATTTACCGGGCTTATGATGTCAATATGTTTATGCCTTTTAACATGCGTCTCGCTTGTGGCGGGATGTTCTCTTGTTACAACTGACATGTCTAAGTATTACAGCACGCCAGTTGCATCTTTCACATATGAAGACGGCGAAAGGGTGGAAGTTACTAAGCGCGAATTGATTACTGCGTTTAACTCATATGGTTATCAATACTATCAAAACTATGGCATGAGTTTGAGCGAGGCTTACAGATACACAATAGATGCAGTTATAAATCAAAAACTTGTAATTAAATCGGCAGAGGAGACCGCAGCCGCAGCAAACGGCGGAGAGGTTTTAACCACAAAGCAAAAAACCTATCTGTGGGAAACCACCTATGAAGCAATTGAAGACAACATTATAAGTTACTATAACGACCTTAACAACATCACCGAGGATGAGGAAGAAACCGCAGAAGACGGCGTGGTTACCCAAGAAGTTTTCACTCCAACGGCTGAACTTGTTCCAAACAATGATGGCACTTATTCAATAGTGTTGCAGCAAACCACAACCTCTGCCGTAGACTCGCATGATTATTGGAGCGGCGCAGATAGAGACATCAACACTCAAAACGACTTAGATGCGCTTTATAACTATGTTTTAACCTTTGTTAGAGAAAACCCAATCTACACTCAGGCATTTAACAGATATTTAAGCGATGCCAAATCTGCCGAGGATGGCATGAGGCTTTCAACAGACAACAAATCAGTGTTCCAGCGCGAAATCATGCGTGTTTACGAAGTGCTTTATGACAGTTTTATGGTTGACCAATATCAAGAGCAAAACCAAGGCAGCAATTCAAGCGTAACCCTTGCAAACATTTCGGATGTTTACACAAACCGCGTTGTTTCGGCTTATAACAAGTATGTAACAGAGGGCGCTTCCACCTATGAGGAAGATGTTTTAGAAGATGTTTCAAGCGTTTATTACTATAAAACCACTGGCACGCAGTTCTTCTATGTTTCACACATTCTTGCAAAATTCACCGATGAACAGCAGGAGGAATATGACAGACTTACCGCTATTATAAACGGTGAAAGCGATGGCCCAGAAACAATAGGCGAGGCACAGGCAAAAATTGAGGACCTTTACAACAACCTTTCATTCCCAGTTCGTGAGCAGAATGAGGATGGCGAATGGGTTGAAGTTAAAAACGAGGATGGAACAACTGTAACTAAGCCAGTTGCAGCAGTTATGCAAGAGGTGTCTCTTAAACTTGCCTCGGCAGGTGATAATGAATATCTAAAAGCCGAATATTTTGAAGAGTTGATCTACAAATACAACCAAGATGATGGAATTTTCAATGCAGACCGAAACTATGTGATCGGCATTGACTACACCACTCCTGACAGCGAAAATGGATCGTCATACACAGTTCATTCCAATATGGTTGAAAACTTCACAAACGCTGCCATTGCGCTGTACAACCAAGGTAGCGCGCAGATTGGTGATTTGTATATGCAAACCGATGGCGACTATTCCTCAGGCCTTATAAGAACCGAATATGGCATTCACATCATGGTGTATGAGGGCAAAGTTGAAAATCTGTTTACAAATATAAATCAGGATTTCACGCTTTCGACAAGCGATATTCAAGTTTTGGATAGCGATGCCGCAAGGCTTAAAGCGGGCGTTGAGCAAACCGTTTTTGATGAAATATTTGAAGAAATTAACACCGATAACTTCACAATTTTTGAAAATATGGATTTGCAGTTTTTGAGAAGTGAAGTTACCATTGAATACTATCCAGATGGTTACAGCGATTTAGTTTAATAAAAAACTCTTGTTTGTTTGACAAGAGTTTTTTTATTTGTTAATATTTTATCGTGGAAAATATGCAGCAAAACAACCAGCCAACAAATCAAGAGCCTGAGGGCTCTGGTTTTTCACAAATGCAAATTGAAATTCCTGAGCACACCGAAGAGGATAAGGCCAAATTAGATGAATCTCAACAGGCGGTTTCAAAACGCAGTGGCAGAAAAAAGAGGTTTTGGAATATAGTAATTTTCTTAATAAATGTTATAGTGATCGTGGGCATTTTTTTATATCAAATTCTCGCAGGAGATTTTGTTTCGCTCACAGAAATTTCAATTGATGTAGGCTATCTTTTTGTTTGTTTCGCATTAGTAGGTGTTGCACTTATTGTGGATACTATTCCAATTTCATACCTCATCAATAAGGCCTGCAAACGCCCGCGCTTTGCTTTAAGTTTCAAAACAAACATTTGCGGCAGATATTATGATGCAATAACTCCGCTTGCAGCAGGTGGCCAGCCATTTCAAGTTACCTATCTTATGAGCAGAGATGTGCCATCAACGCCATCTCTTTCCATACCTATGGCAAAATTGTTCTTTGAACAACTGGTGTGGTTTATCATCTGCACAATCTCTTTGATCGTTTCGTTTGTAAATTATTCTCAGTTTAGTTCACTGGTTAACATTTCTTCATACATTGGCTTTGTGCTTACTTTTGCCATGCTTTTCCTTACATTGTTCCTTTCTGTCAGTAAAAGTGTGGGCAAAAAGTTGGTTGCAAAAACGCTTAAACTTTTGCAAAAAATGAAGATTGTTAAAAATTATGAAAAGCAGTATCAAAGAGTTTCAAGATATGTGGAAGATTACCAAAACATAATGCGTGAGTATGTTAAAAACAAAAAAGACTTTATTGTTATGTTTTTGTGTATGGCTGCCAGAATTGTGCTGATTTATTCATTACCTTTCTTTATATATTGCATTTTTAATGGTTTCGCTCCAGAACTTTACTGGCTGTTTATGGTTATGGGTGTGCTGATTGACTTGGCGTCAAGTTTCATTCCATTGCCAGGTGGGACGGGAATGAACGAAGTTTCCTTTGTGGCAATGTTTGCGCCATATTTTGCAGACGGCGCGTTGATTTGGGCGATGCTGCTGTGGAGGTTTTTCACCTATTACTTATATCTAATTTTAGGTTTTGGCATGATAACTTATGATGTGGCATACGGCAACCGCAAGTATAGATGGCTGAAAGTAGAGCGCAATCTGCAACTTGAAAGCAAGGCGTTTAAAGAAAAGCAGATTTCCTCGTTTAGGCAAGAGCGAGCATATCGCCGCAAAAGGCAACTCAAAAAGAACTAAGAATATTAAATTTCATTTTGCAAAACATAAAACCATGAGCAAGGTTTCTAAATCCACTTATGGTTTTATTTTTGCAATAGTTTTGCTGGTGATTTTGCTGGGAATTAGTTTATATTTGGGCATTTCTGGCTGGTTTTTTTCCAACACAACCACTTTGCAAAGCGATTTGGAACTTGGCAAAACCGTAAACATATCGGTCGCGCAAACTGGCGCACAGGCAGTTTCGTTCACCTTTCCAGGCTCTTATTTGCCGGGGCAAAAACTTTCCCAATACATCAACATAACAAACAATGCGGATAACGACCTGTTTATTCGTGCAAAAGCGGTTGTTTTTAGTTATGAGCAGGGCGAGGCGGCACTGGAGGTTGGAATAAGTGAACATTGGACGCAGCAAGATGAATATTACTACTTTGACGAAGCGCTTTTGCAATCAAATAAAATTGCATTTGCAACATATGTGAAGTTGGAAGATAAGTATTATAACTCCAACAAAAGTTATGTTGTAACGTTTATTATTGAGGCTTTGGACGCAAATTTAGACAGAACTCAAATTTGGGGCTTTTAAAATTTAAAAAAACCGTCAATAACACTGTTGTGAAAAAGTTGGCGGTTTTTATTTTTTTGATTGCAATTTTGTGTTTATGCTCGGCTTTGCCAGAGCAAAGCATTTTCGATTTGCAAAATGTAAAAGCGGTAAGTTTTGTTGCAGATGTGCAAGATGCTGAAAACTTGGGGCTGCAATACACTCCAAATGGAAGTGATGCAATCATTGAGGTTGAACCATCCGCCGCAGCACAAATATATCAATCGTTGCAACCTAAGAGCACAATTATGACATTTGAAAGTGAGCAGATGAATGCGTTAAAAAACTATTTAAACATGACCAATTTTTACACTCAAACCTTGCAAGATAAAACCATTATTTATGGTTACACATCAAAGTTTAACCAGTGCGAATTTGTGGATGGAAAGAAAATCAATGTGCAAATTGTTGTGGATGAATACCAAATTTTGGTGGGCTTTCCAATGATTATGACAGGTTTTTAAAAAATATGTATAAACAAAATTTTTGTGTCAATAAAGATGTCAAGGAGGGAAAAATGGAAATAAGAAAGGAGAACAAATTTCACGCGTTCGTCAAAAAATTTGGGCTTTACATTATTGCAGGGGTGGCAGTTGTAATCATTGCAGTGGCTGCAACGCTGGTGGGTGTGCTTACCAAACAAGACACGCCAGTGGATGTGGGCACTCAGCCATTAAGTTTTGGCTTGCCTGCGCTTGATGCCAGTGTGATTAAAGATTACAGCGACACAAGTTTGCAATATAATGAAACGCTCAATAAATGGGAGGCACATTTCTCAGTCGACCTTTCAAGTGAAGACCCAACTGTTATGGCAGTTTTGGATGGCACCGTAACTGATGTTTCCTATAAGTATATGACAGGCTACACAGTTACCATTGAACACGCCGACGGTTTTGTAAGCGTTTACAGTTCACTTGCTGAGGACGTTGCAGTGCAAGAGGGAGAGGCTGTAACCAAAGGTCAAAAGATTGGTGAAATGTCAACATCCGCCGCAGGCGAGGCAACCTATGGAGCTCACTTAGATTTTACTTTGTTGCAAAATGGACAAGAAGTAGACCCTAATGACTATATTTCATTACAAAACAAATAAAAATTGTTTGCTAAAACTAAAATTATTATGATATAATAAACCTAGTGGAGGCAAACATGAGAGAAAAGATTAAAGAACTTATTGCAGACCAACTTTGCATTTCACCAGACGACATTGCAGATGATGCTGACATTGTTGTTGATTTGGGTGCAGATTCACTTGATGTTGTTGAAATGCTTATGACGCTTGAAGACGAGTTTGGCATTAAACTTAAAGACGACCAGGTGAACAAAATCAGGTCAGTCAATGCAATTTGTGAGATAATTGAAAAAAATAAGGGCAAATAACAACAGGGCGCGTAAGGCCCTGTTTTTTATTCAAAATTTGACATAAAACGACAAAATCCTGAATAGGTTACTACAAGGAGGATTTTGCCGTGAAAGATGACATTACAAAAAGGGTTTTACTTGAAGCAGAATATATCATCTCAACTCACAGCACTTTACGACAAACAGCCGATTTGTTCGGGGTTAGTAAAAGCACGGTTCATGTGGATATGTCGAACAGACTTAGAAAAATAAATGGAAAAAAATACCAAAAAATTGAAAAAATATTACAAATAAATTTTGCAGAAAAACACATAAGAGGAGGCCAAGCAACAAAAGAAAAATATTTAAGTGCGTAACATTATTCGCCTTTAAAATAAAGGCGAATAATTGTTTTTAATTCCATAATTTATTTCTATTTGGGTGCGACAGGGCAGCCAAAATTTTATTTTTACAATCAGGGTATTTTTCTGTGAATTTTTTCATAATTATTTTTGCATTTTCTCGTTGCGAAAAATGGTCTTGCGGGCAGATATTTTTTAAAACAGGCATATTTTTTGAGACTTTTTTTATTTGATTTTCTTCCACCAACAGCAGCGGTCTAATCACTTCAAGGTTGGTTCTGGAAAGATAGGTTTTAGGTTGCAGTGCATAAAGCCTTCCTTCAAAAAATAAACTCATCAAAAAGGTTTCAACAAGGTCGTCTGCATGATGTCCCAAAGCCACCTTGTTGCAGCCCAATTTTTTGGCGGTTGTGTTAAGCAAACCTCTGCGCATATTGGCACAAAGCGAGCATGGGTTTTTCTCTTTTCTAATTTCAAACAAAACCTCAAAAACATTCGAATTTTCCAGGTGAAAAGGCACTTGAAGTTGACCGCAATAGTCTGCAATCTTTTGATAATCCATCTTGCCGTTTGACAGGTCTATTGCCACTGCCACTAATTCAAAATTTGGGTTGATGTATTTTTGATATTCCCTCAGCGCGGTAAGCAAGGTTAAACTATCTTTGCCACCAGAGACGCCAACGGCAATTTTGTCGCCATTTTCAATCAAGTGCTGCTGCTCAATAAGTTTTCGCATTAGTGATAAAATCTTTCTCATAGCCCGAAATTATAACAAAAAAATATTTTTTTGTAAAGTCAAATTGCGCTGCAAATTATTTGACAAAATTCTGCCATTTGTTCTATAATTTTTTTGTATTAAATATTATTATTTTTTTTGTGATAAAAATTTATATTTTTTCGCAATTTAAAAATAATAATTTGGGAGGAATAAATGAAAAATAAATTTTCCAAATTTTTCGTTGCACTTTTGAGCACATTCCTACTTTTTGGAGGCGTGGTTTTTACCGCGTGCGGTGAAGCGGCTCACGCAACCATTTCAGTTTCCTCACAAGATTTTGTAAGCGAAGATTACATAGAGATTGACCTTGGCTCGGACGACACAACCGCTTTGATTACGGCAACGGTTGATGGCGTTTCTTCGGGTAGGGTTAGTGTTAACAACGATTTCCAAAGCATAATTTCCGCAAACGCGGTTTACAACGAAAGTTCAAACTCCACGCAAATTACCATTGAAGGTAAAAGCGAAGGTAGTGCGTCCATTGTTTTGCGTTCACATGAAGGCAATGGACAAAAAGTGATTAACGTTTATGTTTACAGCGACATTCTTGGCGTTGAGCAAAAACAAGATAGCGCGGGCAGCAGCAATCAGTATGTGGTTAAAGGTGAAGCCACGGTGCTGGATAGCGACAGGTTTTTGTCATTCACATCCAGAGAGGGTGGCGAGAGCAACCGCAAAGATGTTACATGGCAACTTGTAAGCATCGATGAGCATACAACTTTGGAAGGCAATGTGCTTACAGTTGGGCAGGACAGCACACTCACAAATGTTTTACTTAGGGCAACCTCAGTTTACAAGCCAGAGTATTATGCTGATGTGAATTTAACTGTTGTTTCGGCATTGCCAGACATTCAACTTGACTTTTCTAGAAATCCAGATGCGTTCAGCGACCAGATTGAAGAGGGCGAAAGTTTTAACATCGTTAAAAATGACGACTCTCAGGAAGAGGCTGTTGGCTACATCAGGCTCACTGTGGATACTCCTACTGGCGGCGACTTGCCAAGTTTGCAGGTTGACAGAATTGTAACTGGTGAGGATGGCGAGAGCAGCGCAAGGGTTAGCATCACCACCTACAACACACCTGTAAGCGCAACTTCCACACAAATAATCTATCAAATCAGGGCCATTGCAAACGATGCAAACACTTTGCCAGAGGTGCTAGATGTTAGATTCGATGTTGGATATGAAAATTTTAACTACACGAAATCTTCGGTTAACTTCCAAATCAATTTGGTGGATGTAATTGACAGAATTGAAGTAACTTCAAACGGCCAAACCATCACATCGGGTGATGAACTGGAAATCTACGACAACTATAACGGCGACAGTTCCTATCAGTTTGGTCGCCCTTTTGTGGTTTCATTGGGCCCAGACACCGTTGCAAACGACCAGGCACTTTTTGACATTGAACTTTCTTCTGCGGATGGTTTAAACATCAACGATTACATACGGATTTATAACGAGCGCGGCCAGCAGATTGTGTTAGAGCAAGACGGCAACGCTTTTGTTGCGCGCGGACTTGCAAACAACTCACTCATTTACATTAGAACGGCTGAAAACTTTGAGGAAGAGGCAGCAATCGATTGCAGGTTTGTTTCTCAGCAATCTCCATCTGTTTATTTGGATGTAGACCTGGTTTGCTATCGTTCTCCAAATGCTAATTTCAGCATAGGCACTCAGGCGGTTAGGTATATTTCCACTTATGGCGAAAACACGATTCTGGTTGAGGTTTATTCCACCTCACTTGTTGGAATTAACAGAGGCCTTTCACTCAGCGATGTGCAAAGTGATTTGTTTGAAATTTCCAATTTCAGTTTTGACTCTGCAACTGGAACAATCAGGTTTAATGTTTCAAATCTGCAACAAAACATTTCCAATGAAAATTTAAGCATCTCGCTTTACATAAGGCATGAAAATGGGTATAGGTCTATTGAAAACATCGTAATCGCTCCATATCTGCCAATGAATGAGGCGTCAATCACGCATCAAGGCCAGTCAAGCACCGCAATTTCCAAAGTGGAGTATGACATCCAAGATTTTGGCGCTATTGAAGGAAGCAATTCGCTGCAATCGCTGATTATGAGGCTGGGCAGCAGTGTTACATTAAACTTAAACACAAATTCAGCGACAAGCATTTCGTTTGCGTTTAGATACAACAATGCCGCAATGCCAGAAGACATCAACGCGGACAATTTAAACAATATTCTTGGGCTGTTTGCAAATGCTGAAACAGAGCAGGATAGATACGCAACTTTTGATTATGCCACAAACAGGTTGACTTTGGCGGCAAACGATTTTAAGGGCTATGTGCTTTTCACTTTCACAGGGTATGATGAAAACCATGGCCAAGTTTTGGCATACAGAATTTTCTATCTTGAAAGTTACACTCCGCCAACAAGGCTTTCGCCAAACCCAAGCAATTTAACCTTGACAGCGCTTGATTCCATTGCACAGCAGGAGCGCGACCTTGCCACACAAAGCGTTTCAATTTCCTACCGTGTGGACGGCAACGCAATCACTTATGCAGGCGCAAATTATGTTAGTTTCCAATCCGTTGCAGGGTTGACGGGCACTTATGGCGACAATTACATTAAATTTGGAAACTACCGCATTGAAAATATTGTTATTACTAACAGAAATATAACTTTTGATATCATCGCTGAAACCACAGACGGATATCAATCTTTCACCGACCAAATTGTGGTTACTTACACAGTTTTTGGAATAAATTATCTTGCAACCATTGATTTGGTTATTGAAAACGCAGATAGGGTTGAAGTGGTTGAGTGGGAAAATGCCTCGGCTGACGGAATAATTTACCTTGATTTGTATGGACAATCCACCGAGGACACAACCTATCCGCTTATTACCAATGTAGAACCTAGCGATGCACACAACATTGAACTTGCCTATATGTTTGTTCCAAACGCAGGCACTCAAACAGACCTTGTTGAAATAAGCGATTTGGGCGTGGTAAGCATAAATGACAACGCAACTGTGGGCGGAACGGGATATATTTTCATCTATCCAAAGGACGCTGTAAGGGTTTATGATGGTATTGAACAGTTTGTTTATTACATTGATGATGAGAATGGCAACGCCGACTCGTATCAAACACCACTTACACAACTTGGCAACTACTTTGAGCAAATTGCCTCTGGCTATTACAACAAAATTGATGGCACGCAGCAAACAAAAATTTATTACAGCCAATTTATTCAAAGAATAGAGGTTGTTGTGGCTGACGGACTTAGCGAAGAAACCGCAACAAGAATTTATAACTCCACGCAACTGGAAAACATTCAAACCAACAGACACTATGAACTTATGAACTCAGTCACACTTAGCAATTGGCAGTCGCTTGCGGCGCTCACCGGTTCGCTTAGGGGAACAGATGAAAATGTTGTGATTTCGTTCACTGGCACTTCACAACCACTGTTTGAAAGCATTGGTGAAGGCGGCAGAGTAAGGCAATTTAGGGTGATTGGTAATGTTACAGGCGGAGGCTTTATTGCCAATGAAAACAATGGCGAAATTTCAAACATCACAGTAGGTGTTGACAGCACTGGCGAAACAGTTGCTCCAAGCAAGGTTACAGGCAAGGAAATTGCAGACACAGCCGTTTACGCAGGTGCAATTGTGGGCTATAACACTGGCTCTATCACAGATGTAAGGGTTGAAGGCGCAAGTGTTGAAATTGCAGGCAATTCATATGCCGGCATGATTGCGGGCTACAACAGCGGCACCATTACAAACGCATATGCCGAGTTTTATATCTTCTCTTCTTCCACAACGGGCGATGGCGAAGATGCCGTAACAACAAATCAAACAAACACCATCAGCGGACAATATGTGGGAGGCTTTGTTGGATACATGGCTGGCGGAGAGATTAGCCACAGTTATGTTTACAACTATAATTTAAGCGGCACCACACAGGCTACTCTGCCATTGCAGGGCGCCACAGACGACACAGTCGGCGCGTTTGCAGGCTATGTGGCTGGTGGAAGAGTTTACAACAGTTTCTCACTGATTTTTGCAACCGAGAATGATGGTTTAAGCGAAGTAGGAGAAGAGGCGGAAGGAGCCACATTTACCACCGCCGATGTTTACTGGGGTTATGGCAGCAATCGTGAACGCATAAATAACAGCAATAATTGGATTTATAAAGCAGACACCAACAATTTCCAATCATATGTTAGAAATGACGAGCAGCACTTGACATTCTATCAAGAACAGATGGTTGAAAATGTAAACGCCTTTACAATTGCCTCGACAGAGCAATCTGTTCCAGTTGGCGCAGATGCAGGAATTTTGTATATTTACAAACTGCGCTCCTCTTACAACCTTTCTGACAGTCAAAACAGTGAACTTACTGCCTACAACACTATTTCACTTTCAACGCTTTTTGGCGAAAGCGGCAGCAATTTGGTGGCTTTAAGCAACAATTCAAACATCGCTGAAATTGTTGGAAATAACATTGTTCTGCACGATGTGGGCGACTTTGAACTTACAATTTCTTCCAAACAAAATTATTCACTTTCAAAAACTTTTGCCATTAAAGTTTTGTATGTAATTGACGACTTTACAATTTCTCACAATGAAGTGCAAACCTCTGGGTTTACTGTGCAAGAAGGCAAAAGCGCCAATGTTGATTTTTCAGTGACCAGCAACATTTATTTGCGCGGGCAGTCTTTCAATTTGCAATTAAACTCGATGCAAATCAACATGAATTTGCAAAACGAAACGCTTGAAAATAATGTAGACCTCACAGTCAATGGCATGGTGGGGCAGATTACAGTTCTTCCTGGCACAAAACAACTTGCAAGCAATTTTGTGGTTGATGTAAACATCTCCGTTACAGGGCTTGATGAGGCATATAACGAAGCAATCATGGGCGCGTCCCAAAGGCAGTTAACAATTACACCAGTGCTTGGCGCAAACGACATAAGAATCAGTGCCGATTCGCTTAACATTGTGCCAGCATATGACTCTAAACTTGAAGTGGTGCTTGTTACTGACGAGCCTAGCGACGACCTTATTCTTTCGGTTATGAAAGACGATGCAGAGGCATACTTGACGCAAAGGGCAGACGAAGAGGATGGCGACAACCTTATCTTCTCATTTGCTGGCGAGGATGTGCTTAACATACACGTTGCAAAATCTACTGTTAACGAAGGACAAATTTCTTACACTTTAACTATTTCGATAATAGATTCATATCGCTCCACAATTATGCAGGCGGAGGGGTATACTCTTTACATATCCTCACAAACTGGCACAACTGATAAAGAAAACATCCCAGTTTCATTGACTTTAACCAGTCAGCCTATCAACCATGTAGACATAACAAATTATAGAGGCGGCAACACCTCTTCAACAAATGGCGTGAATGTTTATTCTAGAACTTATGAGGCAGTTTCAGTGCTTTCACCAGGACGCAGTTCTGTTATGGAAATTTACATTGACCCAGACTTTGCTTACTATGAATACATGACGTTAACCTATCAAAACACAGACGGCGCAGTGCTTGGCATCACAAAGATGGATAGGTATAACGATTCTAACAATCAATACACCACCGACACTTCCTCAAATGTTTCATACATTGCAAACGGAGTGAGGGTTGGCAGAGAAAGCGATGGGTTCTTTGCGTTTAGGCTTACCGCAGCCGGAAACATCTCGCAAGACACAACCTTCATTTTGTCAGCAAACTTCTATGACGCAAACGGAAACCTTGTTTGCGAAACAACCACCTATGAACTTTACATTTCATATTTGCCAGAAGCAGAAATCACCATTGACGGCGAAATAAGCGCGCTTGTGGCAAAGGGTGGAAACTTGCAACTTACAATCATGCTTAGAAACGACCAAACCTTGGATGCACTCATCCCTGAAAACACAACTGGCATAACCATTGCGCCAGAAAGCACTTGGGTTGTTACTGACAACCAAGACGGCACAAAAACAATAACTGCAAACCTTTACGCAAACCTTAATGCGGGCGTGCTTAGTGGTAAAACTGATGAAGAAAGCGGCCAGCCTATTGCTGAGAATGGCGAGTTTACAATCAGGGCACAGGTTTCAAGAGTAACCAACGGCGTGCAAGAAATTAAAACCTCTTACGCATATGTAACCATTGTGGACTTTTTGCCTGAATCGGCAAGCGTTCAAGAGGCAACTTATGACGAAGATTTGGGAATGGATGTTTTAAGTGCTTACATTGGCATTCCAATTACCATTGATTTTGATTACACCTTTAATCCAGAAACATACGCTTACGACAACTCTAACCCAGATGAGGCAGCCCTTGCTCAAGAACTTTATGAGGCAAGAAACACATTCACAAGCACAGGCGGTTACACTGATGCTGATGGCTCATTCTCAATCAACGTCTCAAATGGCGCGGTTGTGCCAATCTATGAAAGGCTTTACAACGGCAATCAACGCCTTGACTTCACTGAAACCAGCCCTAAAACTTGGGTCTATTCAAACAGCAACTTCCGTTTAACTTACAGGCAAACAAGTGCTACTGACGGCGTTTTAACTGTTTTGGGGCTTGTTACAACTTCTAGCCCAATTCAAATCACACTGAGAGACACAATCACGCTTATAAATTCAGGAAGCAATGTGTCTTACACAATAAACACAACTTTTGCAATTGGGGTTGAGGTTCATTCCGACCAAGATTTGCCGCTGCTTATTGAAGATGCGGAAGACTTTTTGCAGGTTGCCCAAGAAGGAACTGCACAAAATTACATTTTGATGAACGACATTTATCTTCAAAATTACACCCCAATTTCAGCAGCAAACTTCCTCAGCCTGGATGGAAACGGGCACACAATTCACATTCAGTCATTTAACACCACTGGCTCTGGCACTTTAAACTTGGCGCTCTTCACAGAGATTCCAACCGGCTCTATAATGAAGAACATCAAGGTCAACTACTACACAGGTGGGAAAATAACCGTTGACACCACTTCGTCAGGTTACAGCACAATCAACATTGCAGGCTTTGCAATCACAAACAGCGGAACAATAACAAACTGCGAGGTTGTGGCTTATGAATACGACGGCGCAACCGTTCAAAACGGCGATGTGGGCATAATTGTAAGTTATGTTAGAGGTTCAACACCATATTACATTGGCGACGCTTCAATCACCAGCAATGTTGCAGGCTTTGTGATTACAAATGCCGGAAGCATAACCAACAGCAAGGTTGGCGGTGAGGAAATCATCGTAATTGGCGAGCAGATTTTAGACACCAACCGCACATCTTACTCAACCGTGGAACTTGACAACTTTGTGCTTTCTGCACAAGGGCAGATGGCAGGCTTTGTGCTTACAAACTCTGGCGATATTGCATCATCGGGGGTTAAAAACATTCAAATCACAAACAATGCTTCGCTGACAAGCAGTGAAACAGGCGGGTTTGTGGTTGACAACTCTGGCGAAATTAGAACCTCATATGTTGAAGGGGCGGGTGAGCAGACGCAGGTTGAAAACGATGTTTCACCACACTTCACAGACACCAACATCTCTTCAAGAGGGATTGTTGCAGGCTTTGTTGTAAACAACAACACAAGCGGAAGAATTTCAAATGGTTATTCAAACATATTAATTAAAAATGACAGCGAACTTAAAAGCAGAACAAGTGCCGGCTTTGTTTACACAAACGAAGGGCACATTGAAACATCACTTTCTGCTTCCTATGTTGAAATGGCCGACCTGTTGCAACTTGGCTTCTCGGGCGTGGACAGAAACGGCAACAGTTTAAATAGTGGAACTATCGAATTATCTTATTATATAAATGAAGATTACAATGACGACTCGCTCAGCGATGTTCAAAATGTAATCTCAAATCAAGCCACACTTGTGGACAAAAACGAAATAAGGTCCAACAACGCTTATTATGGCTTTATCTTTGCCAGCGAAAACTCAACAGAGGATGGCGTTTGGATGCAAAGCGCTTATGGGCCAAAACTTGTTAGCACTCAAACTTTGACAGTCAGCCATAGATACTATGTGGCAATCTCTCAGGATGAGTATGTTTTGCCATATGCAATTTTGGAGGACACAGCAAATTCTTCCTCTGCAAGATACAATACCGCTTATGGCAACGACATCAACCCAATTTTAATCACCTCTGCACTCGATTTTAGAGATGCAATGGGTGAGTCGACTTCAACTTACATCAGTGCCTTCTTTAATGACACTGAGGTGTTTGGCTCTTACAGATTTACCAGCGACATTGACCTTTCACAACTCAACAATGAGCAGGGCAATGCAGAGGTTCAATCCATAGATAAAACATTCAGCGGAACAATTGACGGAAACGGATTTGCCGTAAACAATATTTCAATCCGCTCTTCAAACAACTCTGTGGGCTTGTTTGGACAGGCACAGACGGCGGTTATCAAAAGCCTTGACCTTGTTGTAGACAACGTAACGGCTTCCAACTCATATGTGGTTGGCGGACTGGTTGGTTTGGTGCAAGACTCAACAATTATTGACATTAACCTCACGCAAAATGTGGCAGACGAGGCTTCATCCGGCGTGGGAGTGCTGGGCAGAAACATCGCTGGCGGAATTATCGGTGCGGCTTTTGGCAGCACAAGGCTTAACGGGCTTACAGTAAATAATGTTATTGTTCAGGCATCTTACTATGATGACAACACCTCCACAAACACAAGTTCGCTTGAAAGCATGCTTTACAGAACAGGCTTCAACCCAACTTTGATACGAAACAGCCAGCGTCAAAACATTAACAACTTCTACTCCAACAACATGCAAAACGGTGGCGTTGGAATGGTTTCATTTGCGGGCGGAATTGTTGGATATTTGGATATCTACAATTCACTGGAAGCATCATACACCGGCTTTGTTTATGGTGGCATCACAAGCACAGATTATTCTGTAACAAAACTGTTGACGCAAGGCTCTGTTGATGTGCGCGGTGAAGTTGCAGGCGGTGTGTTTGGCTACACAGGCTATCAAACAAAGGCACAAGACATTGGCATTAAAGTTGCAAAGAGCGAAAACTCATATGCAAGCATTCTTTCTTACAACTATTTTGCAGGTGGAATTGCAGGCTTGGCCAATGGACAATTCTACCAAGTTTATGCAGAGCATGAAGAAAGCGTTCAAGACGCAATTGAAGACACAACAAGCGCTTACTACATCAGCGCAAACACAAGCACAGAGCGCGGCGTGCTTGACCTGTTTAGATACACCGGCCAGGAGGGAACAGGCGAGTATCGTTACTATCCAAAATATGTTGGCGGACTTATGGGCGTTATGGGCTCAGGCACAATATATGTTGGTTACAACAAACTTAATGCAATCAACTACACAACCGATGGTGTTTCATATGCCGGCGGAATTGCTGGCGCAGCAATTGCAGGCAGCAGTTATTATATCGACAACAACGCAACTCAACTTAGGGTTTTAACAAACCTTTACATGCAGGAAGTTTACTCAACCGGTGACGTTTATGCGTATGGTGGAGAGTATAATGGCGGCGCAATTTCACAAACCGAAAACCATGCCTTTGGCGGACTGTTCGGCGTGCTTGAAGATAACGAGAATTTGGTTATGTCGTCAGTCAACTCGTTTGCTCATTATGGAATTTTGGATAATCCATATTATGAACAGAGCGCTGAAAACACAACCGGCGCAACAATCTATGCGGTTGCAGGCAAGGTGGACGCAGACGCAAGCGTAACTGTTATGCCATCAAGCACAGCAATCAGCAATTCTGAGGGCAACACTTCAAGTGAAATCACATCTTTAAAATCTTTTGGCTACATGAATTCATACTCAGCGGCAGGCATTTCACTCACCGTTGAGCCATACCCAGGCTATGATGCTGAGCAGGCAGCGGACGCTGACTACTACTTTGTTATTACCTCTGTTTCATCATTCACTTCACAAACCGAGGGCTTCACAATAACCAACGGCGCATTCATCAATTCAAGGGCATGGAGCAATGAAAACTGGGTGCACACCACAAACACACTTTATCCTGAAATCAACTTTGTAAACACAGTTAATTACATCTATTTAGACCAAAACAATGTTGAAATTGTGCTTGACAGAATGCAAAATTCCTCAATCGAAGTTAGGGTGAGGGGCAGAAACGCCGACGGAAATGGCTACGGAATGGTTGACCTTCGTGGATACGACATCAACATTGAAGGCTTCTCGGGCACAATTGTGGGCTATTCCACCAGCGCTGATTGGGGCGAAGACAACGCACCTGAGTTGATTAGAACATCATATTACAAAGAATCTAGTGATGACACCAACGCATCTGGCTATCCAGGCTTGATTATTGACGAACCGATATTTGCAAGCACTGGCTCTGGATTTAGCGTTGAAAACCTCAACATTGTTGTTGAGAGAGCAGATACGCCATCGACAGATGAACCGTTTGAATTTACTGGCGGCATAATTTCAAGCGCGGATGTAACAGACGCGACTATTGAAGGCGTTACGGTTTATGTGCGTTCGCCAATTGTGGTCAATGACTTAGCGTCAAACGCAGGTTTGTTGGTTCCAAATGCTGTCAACACCTCATTTAGAAATATTGAAATAATCTTTGCATATAACTTGGCAAGCGGCAGCAGTTATATTGAATTTCGCCACAACCCTGATGAAGGCGACAACAATGACGGGCTCAATGTAGGTCTTCTTGCGGGAACTATTTTACAAAACTCAATTTTTGAAGCACTTAGAATTCAAGACATTACAATTAAACATCCAAGTTTGGAAAGTGCTAATCATGTATTCCAAGTAAATGCATCTGGAAGTGTTTATGCAGGGTTGTATGCAGGCAGATTGGCGGAAAATGTTTCAAACGGCACAGGCTCGTCAGGTGACGGAGAGACAGAACAGCCAGCTTCGCCAACACAAAATTATGCAGGCGTGATTGTTGAGGTTAAAGCGCCAGAACTTACTGGATCGTCAACTGGGGACTCAATGACCTCATCAATATCCATAGCCTCATTAATTAATGGAGAGACACCAACTACTTTAACAAGTTTGACTCTTGGCGGATATTTTGGTGAGTTGACATCACAAAATGCAAGGCTCGCTCTTTCAACAGAGCAAACCTATACTCAAAAAATTGCTTTGAGAGTTTCGTCTTCTGCAAGCACGGTTACGATTGGCGGAATTGCCGGCACAGCCCAACTTCAAAACTTTGAAGTGAATAACACCGCTCAATCTGATGGCAACACATTATCCACTGATGTTTACTTGGGTTCAAGTGCAAAACTTACTAACACCACAATGGGCATGTTGTTTGGTGAGGCCTCTGGCTCATTCAACATTCAAAACCTTACTGTAAACGGATTACTGCAATCAACTGCGGAAGGTGACGCCGAGGGCTCGCTTAATAAAGTGTCATCAATAGGCGGATTGATTGGCGCAAACCACGCTACAATCAGTGCAATCACAAATGTTGCAGTGAATTTTGATGCTTATAAAGACTCCAAACCAGCATTAAATAACAGCGCATTTACAACTGGCGCCAACAATTCGGTTGCTATTGAAAGCCTCAGTTTTGGTGGCTTTATCGGCACAAACTATGGAAGTGTTTCCTTAACCGAAGGCACAAACGGTGAGGACAACACCTACAATAATTCAGGCGAAAACTATGTTGCATTTGCTGGCGACCCAACAACATTTAACTTGGGTGATTTAATCGGCTCAAATGTAGGCAATGGCCTTTCAGTTTCAAACTTCGCTTCAAATGGTATCACAGTGGTAAACGCGGCGGATACTAGCGAAATTCTTAGCATCGGCGGACTTATTGGTAGTGACAATACGGCATACATCACAAATATTGCCGCAAGTTCATCCGGTGCTGATGTTCAAGTTTTATCCAACTTCTTTATCAGCGCGCAAAATGTCAACGCTGGCGGCATGATTGGCAATTTGGTAAAGGCAACCTCTTCAAATAGCAAAGTAATTTCAAACGCTGTGTTTGGCGGAGCGTTTAAGTTTAATATAACTGCCGAAGCCGACAATGCAGACGGCATACATTCAGTGGGCGGCATGATTGGTAAGGTGCCTGATTCTAGTGACGGTGGCAATGTTACTGAGACAATTTCAATTGAAAACACAATCAACTATGGTGATGTAATTTACACCTATGCCGATGGTGAAAGCGGTGAATCGCAATTAGCCGATTATTACTTCGGCGGAATTGTAGGTCAGTCGGTGGTTGCTACGGAGGATACTCCACGTGCAAGAATACAAGCAGAAGGCAACATCATTGCCTTCACAAACAATAACCCACGCTTGGCTTCGAGCAAACATGAAACCAGCGCACTGATTGGTGACGGCGGAAGCGCGTTGCTAAGCAACAACAATTATTATTCTTCACAACTTGTGCTTGCTGTCAGCGACGAAACAAGAATGGTAGACTCTACTTATGTTAGTCGTAAAAATGTAACAAACTATGCTGGATATGGCACAGTTAACACGACTAGTATATTGGATAGAATTTCAGCGCGCCTTGGCGAAACAGATTTAGGCACAAAAATTAACCCTGTAACAGGTGACGGCTCGGCAGACGCTAACACCAACGGCATTAAATACTATGCTGTTGTGCCTAACGAGGGAGATTTTGCTGACAATTTCGCATACATCGGTGATTTTGCAGAAATCAATTCACCAATTTCCACTGTGGGAGAGCATAGTTTTGTGGCTGGCGTTGTGGTTAATAATAATGCTGATGACGAGACTTCTACATATGAAGATCAAACTAATGTTGGCGGCTTAGTTCACAACCTTAACGGCGGCATAATTTATGCAAGCATGGCAACTGGCACACTTTCAGTTGGCGGAACTAACGTTAAAAACATCGGCGGTTTGGTTGGCTTGATGAATGGAGGGTTGATTGCTGAAAGCACCTCATCAGTCAACATTGTGTATCGTGCTGGCAAAAATGGAACAACCTATGGCACAGCCTCCGGAATTGCCACAACAGGCACATCCGCTGGGACAACTGGGACAACTTACAATTACTTTGATAAAGTCTACTCAACAGGCGAGGTGGCTTCCTATATCAGCGCCAATGTTTATGCGTTCACGAATGGAACAAATGCAACAGTGCGCGATAGTTACACAATCAGCAAGGTTAATCGAAAAGATTACACCGCCGAAGCAGTAAGTGGCACAATCGGCGTGTTTGGCGAGGCTAGCGCGCATGATAATGCAGGAAACTGGTATGATGGAAATGCCACTGAGGTTCAAGAAAATGTTGGAGCAAGTGCGACAAATTCTACAACAAAAACACTTGCATATAATGCCGCAGCAGTGGATCCAAATGCTGGTTGGAAACAAAACATTGAATATAACTATGGCTATCCAACGCGCAATTTTGCGGCATTTGATGTGTCAACAACAACAGAAGATGGCTATTACTTAATTCCAAACGCAACCAAACTTGCGCAAATTGATGATGGGCCTGACTTGAATTATAAACTTGTGCGTGACATTGACTTGTCAAAAACAAGTTTTGCTTCTACTGATGATAAAAGTTCATGGAAAAGTGTGGAAAACTCTGCAATATTTGATGGCGATGGTCACACAATAAATGGGCTTATTAAAGCAACCTTGTTTAGTTCTGCTGGCACAATTCAAAATTTAAGAGTTACCAATGCAGAAGTTACTACTGGCAACGCAGTTGTTGCAAATTCGATTGAAAATGCAACCAACGTTATTGCTTCTGGAACATTGACAATAACAAAAGCAGCCCAAAATTCAAAAATAGGCGGTTTGTTTGCAGCAAGTACTTATGCCGGTGCTCAAATTTCAAACTGTAAAAACTATGTTGCAATCACGGCAGAGGGTGCTAGCCTGTCTGTTGGTGGCATTATTGGATCTTTGCCAAATGAAGGCAGCAACACGATAAAAAATTGCTATAACTATTCGCCAATCACTGTAAACTCAGCGGGCGGCTATGTTGGCGGAATTGCTGGACAGGCAAATACCATTACAGGGTCTGGCAACGAAAACACCGTGTTCAACGGTTACACCACAAAAATAACCACAACTAACACCACAACAGAAAATAATTATTATGCCGGCGGAATTGCAGGAATGGCAGGCAGCGTTTCCGATTGCTACAATACCTCAATGGTTAAAGCGGGTCACAAATCAAACACCGAAGCCTCTTACGCAGCCGGTATTGTTGCTAATGGAACGGCCTCAGGTTGTTCTAATGAGGGCTATATTGAAGCGTTAGGAAAAAATTACGAAATTAGTCAAATTAGCAAACCAGGCGTTAGCGTTAGTGGCACTGAGGTAAAGTTAAATAAAAATTTAACATATGGCGGAGGCACTAGAAATGTGTATGCCAGTGCAATAGCAATAAATGGCACCACAATTTCCAACTCTGGAAATAATTCAGGAAGCGTTTATCAAAATGGTAATTTTGGCAAACAGACAATTATAAAAGAAGGAACTCACTATGACATAGCCACCTTAGGTTTAAACAATGTTCAGTTGACTAAAACAGGAGACATTACAATTAGTCTCACAGGCGAACTTGTTGTTGCTGAACTTGATGCACTTGGCGGGCCAAAATCGTTCTATATAAAAATCACCAGAAATATTAATTATGGCAGTGGTGTCGACAAGCCACAAACAATTTACACCTCTTTACAAACCATTAGAAGCACATATGAAAGCCAAGCATTAACATCCGGGGACGATTCAACAAGCATTTCTCGTTCCGCAACAACGGCACCAGAAGGAACTAATGCTTTGCAATCTGTCAATATCGGCGGCAAATTATATGCATTTGTAAAAGATGCAGATGCGTTTAAAAGCACGACAAATTCTGGTTATGCTGTTGCCACAACAACATTGCTGGGGACCGTAGAATTAAGCCATAGCACAGCAAGCGATGATGACGCAACAATTGCAGACCTGATCTCTGCGGGTTATACATTCAGTGTGTCAAGCACGACAACAAACGTAACTGGTGTGGCGTCAATCAACAGCGCGAGAGATGGCTTAAACATTACTTTCACATATCCAACCGGTATAGATAGCATCGCTTACTCAATAACCGCTACTAAGAGCGCTTACAACCAAACAATCACAATAAACCCAAGCAATTTGTTTGTTGGCACTGAGAATGACAAAACAGTGATTTCCATATCCTTATCATTTGATGTGATAACGGGCGCAAGCTTTGACATAGGGGGCTACAAATTTAAAGCAGCGGACGCAAGAGAGTTAACCTATACGGTAGGCAAAGACGAAAATGCGAACACAATAATCAGCGCACTTAACGGAAACTCATATCTTATCAACACCAATGCAGGTTCAACATACACCACAAACGGAGATGGATATGGTTCGTATACTTTCTCTTCTCAGGCAGGATCTTACGACTTAGAAAACGACTTAGAAAAAACATACACGGGCACAAGGCAGGAATCAACAGACCTTGCGTATATTGACACAGGTTTAAGACCTGTTGCAATGGATGGTGATCTTGTAGCAGGCATGACAATAGGCACGCCAACTGCTGATGATAGAATCACGTTAGCCGCGGCTCCTACTGTAAATGCAGCAACAGCAAGTGCACAAGTTGAATTCACAATTCGCGTGTTAGGGCATGTTGATTACATCGAAGCACTGGATATACAAGCGAACTGGTGTGGTTATGACGAGATCAATGTTGGAGACCGTGTGGACCTAAATAATTTTAGAAGTGCATGGTTAGGTGTATGGATGCATCATCATTTAAGTGGCGGGACAGTGGTTAAAGACTATGATGATTTTGAGGCGCATATGCAAGTTCGAGGAGTAACTTATACTGAAACCTATACGGAAATTTCGCTATATGTTCTTATGGTCTCTGACCTTGATGAAAGTGTAAGTAATATTACAGGAGACTTTTGGACTCAAGTCGGCATACCTGCAATGGTTTTAAGGTTTAGTTACGAAGATGGCACCTCTCTGCCAGAAAATTCTACTTTTGAATATGCTTATGAGCAAACTTACACAGAAAACATAAGCCTTGCTGATGGGTCAACTTTGAATTTAACATACACAAAAATTGATGGAACCGAAGAACTTAGTTGGGACCTTGCATATGCAACAGACACAGGCGGCATACTTGGATATGAAGTCTATCAGTATGATGGCGTATATTACTACACTGGCTCGGCAACATATCGTTTAACATCAGCGACTATAACCATTGGTGGGTATGATAATGATAACCATACCTACCTAATTAACGGCAATTATTATCACATAAATGCTGGCACAGAAATACTTAATAATACAGTAAAAAGAGTTAGCATAGCGGTTGATGACATGAAAAACGATGCGGACAAAACAATTGATATCTATGAAAGAACAACAACGTCAAGCGTTTCATACACCGTGACAGAAGAAAATTATTATACGGCTGGCACAGCTACCGCTGCTCTTTACGAGGAAAAACTTGTTTTGATTGACCAAACCGAAGCAAACACAATAACCTCTTCTGATAGCAGCATCACAGTGAATGGAACAAGTTATACAATCTCATACTCGATGAGTGATGGAAATTATATTGTAACATTCACTCCTGCCAGTGGAGATGCAATTGTGTCTCAAAATGACATGGCAGTGTTTGGCAATCAGGAATACAGTGTTTATTTTGATGAAGAAAACGGCACCGTAACCTTAAACCCTCAATACTCTGGCAGCGCGGGCATGCTCACTATTGGCGGAACCACATTGTTCTATATTTTGAATGGTGATGGAGATATTGTGGTATATCAAAATGGCGAGGAATATGACGTAGCGAATAATAACTACACAATCACAATAAATGGCACAACTTATGCAATTTCAAACAGAAGTGAATTGGTTGAGGATGAGCTTAACGTTACGGTTTCTTCAACAACAAGTGGAGAAGGTGATGACGCAACCACAACCTACACGCTAACCTATACCAGGTCTGACGGAGTGATTGAAAGTTATCAATTTGTGAGATTTGAATATTACCTTGAACAACAGTCAGCACAAACAAGCATCACGCTTCGAAATGATGCGCAAACCGTCACTGTGCCTAATGGTGGCTACATTGATGGCGATATTGCTGTTACTGCTAGTGGTCCATATGAAGGTTATGATATAGTCGGCAATCAGGTTACATTTGATGCATTTTCTGGTGAAAACAGCAGAACCTACACGATATCAGCCAATTACAAAAACTATTCCGTTGGTAATCAAAGTGTTAATGTAAGTGGTAAAACCTACAATTTCGATGGAGTGGTATTGCGCGGCGACATTGATTTGGGTGCGCTTAATGACTCATTAACATTAAACATACAAAACAAAGGGTTGCTTGTTGGTGATGGATACTTTGTAAACTACTATACTTCAACAACCAGTTTATTTAAAGCACCAGATAACGATAACGACAACGTTAATGTTAACATTATCAAAGATTTGAATGTTGCGGGTACAGTGGCGCCAACCTCTGGCGAAAAGGCAGGTATTTTATTAGATGTTGTTAAAGCCAATTTGAACAATGTTAAAACCTATGGCACAATCACCACTGCTAAAATTACTTATAACAGTTTTACTGCTGGTGGTGTAGCGTATGAAATAAGCAGTTCTGCAAACATTACCAATGTAAGCAACTTTGCATCATTCTCTAATAACAGCAAAAGTTTCAACATGGCGGGCATCGTATACACAGCGACAGGAACATCATGGGCCGGAAGTGTTTCAAACTATGGAACAATTGTCGGTGTTCGTGGCGATGACGGCACAGGTGCTGGCGCTGCAGGTGGCAAAGGACAAGATGTTTATGCAATCGCGAACACTATCTCTTCGCAAAATGTAAATTCTGCGAATATATACAACTATGGAGTAGTAAAAGCGGGCGATGGTGGCAACGGCCGCCGAGGCGCAGATGACATAGGTGGAAGTGATTTAAAAGATGATCAAACCACAAATTGGTTAGAGTATGACTCTATTACAAAAAGTAACTGGACTTTTTCTCCTTATTACATGTTTGTGCTAAGCCCGTTAGCGGATAATGCCAACGAATATTTATATAAAGACGATAATGGTTATCTTACTCCAACTGAAGAGGGAATTGCTTATTTGCTTGCAGAAAGTCCGTTATGGGCAGGTTGGGATGATTGTTATATAACATCAGATGAATTATATTTCATCAAAAAAAATCCATCATGGTTGTCATGGACAGGCGACGCGACAGTTGTTAATAAAACTGGTGGCGCTGGCGGCAGCCCTGGAACAGCATACTATTATGGCAATGTTTCCAATAGTCACACAGCGACTGAGGAAGAGCCATATACAATAAGCGGAGCGTTATTGACGGGAACAGAAGGAAAAGATGGCGCACGAGGTAACGATGGCTGGGGCGGAATCAACTTGATAAAATACACTTCTTCAATAAACAGTAAAGGAACATATGATGTCTGGGGTTCTTTATGGAAAATCAATTTAAATGGTAACCGAAATAGCAATGACGATAATATTTCTTATATAACTTCAACCTTTTCTTTTGATGAACCTAAGGCTCCTGCAAACATAGATTCTTGTTTTGATTCCAATGGTAATTTTGCTGCAGATGCTTGGGGCGGCCCGGAAGGTGGACTAAGTGGAACGTGGATAAATATAATTTATAATAACTATAAAACTGCAGGTTATATCTCTTGGGTTGAAATGAGGCTTCATTTGGGAGGTGCTGCAGGGGGTGACGACAGAACGCTGCGATCTGCATATCAAGCATTCTATGTAACAGAAGGAATAACAAGTGCTATTTGCTATGATTATTCTGCTGTTAACTCAAATACAGATTAAAAAAACGGCTAAATTTAGCCGTTTTTTAATAGCCATAGCATACTGTTGATAAGAATTCGCCTTCTGGGCCTGCATATACATTAAAAGTAACATTATCACAAGTATATCTTAGAGATTCATATCCATATGATCCAGTTATATTATAATAAATTGAAATGTTTCCATATGTATTTTGATTGTTTGTATATGTTTTTGTCCCGCCAGTTCCATTATACCAACCTGCCGTATAACCAGCATATGTTCGCAATGAATAGTATGCTATTCCCACCGAGCCTGCTGCTCCACCAGCGGCCCCTTTGGTGCCGTTTGTTGGAGCGGTTCCGTCTGTGCTGTCGATGCCTCCTTTTCCGTCTGTGCCGCAGCGGCCGTTGCCACCATCGCCCGCTTTCACTACTCCATAGTTGTATATATTCGCAGAAACTGCATTTTGCGCAGAGATAGAGTAATGAGAGGTGGTTTTGTCAAAAACAATTTTTTTTCATGCGTTTTCATTTGCGAATTCATGCGAAATTTGTTACAATTTAGTGTCGTTTTAGGGGAGAGTTTATGGCAAAAATCAATGACGATGAAGCAAACATTCACGCAGGGCATAGGCAAAGATTGCTAAATCAAATTTGCAAAGCAGGCATTGAAAATATGAGTGATATTGTTGCCATGGAATTTATTTTAACCTATGTTTTCCCGCGTTGCGACACCAACACAATCGCGCATAGGCTTTTGGATAAGTTTGGAAACCCCGCCGATGTTTTGAATGCGGATTGGACGCTTACAAAAAATGTAAAAGGTATGGGTGAGGCTTCGGCGAAAAAGTTGCACCTTCTTGTTGACATTTTCAATTACTACACAGAACTTTCTTTGGATAAAAAATATCAGTTTGCGTACCGCTCCAATATCGCAGATTTCTTTGAGGAACTTTTGAGATTTAAAAATGTTGAAACTTCCTACATAGTTGGCGTGGATGCTGCAAACAGGGTTAAATCAAAAATCAAACTTTCCATTGGTGGAATAAAAAGCGTGGGAATAAGCACGCATGAGATTGCAAATTTCATTACAAACATCAAGCCCGCTTACGCATTTTTGGCGCATAATCATCCGCAAGGAAAAGCGCAGCCGTCCCAAGGTGATGTTGAAGGAACTCAAATTGTTGAGTCGCTGCTTTCAAGTTTAGGCGTTCCACTTATTGACCACATTATTGTGGGAATTGATGGCGTGTTTGGAATGAAAACCAACGAATATTACAGAACTTTTGAAAATTACTAAAAATTGATAAATTTTGCAATAATTGCGCCAATTAACCCACCAATCAAAGAAAAAATTAAACAAATTAATGCAAAAGTCACATATTTTGGCTTTTGTTTTTTTTGTTTGGTCTGGTTTTCGGTTATTTGGTTGCCTATTGGAAGAATGCATAAACAATAAACATTGTCGTCATCATATTTAACATGCACGCATTCGTTTCTTTCCAAAAAGGTGATGATGTTTTCAAGGCCATCTTCGTCAACTCTGTATTTTGCGGGCATGGCAGAAATTATGTCGGCTTTGTCGATGACTTTATATCCCGAACCATGACACTCTTTTTGTAATATTTTTAAAACTAAATTTGATTTTAAATCCAGCATGCTTTATTATTTGTAAATATTTGCATTTTTTGCAACATATTATCGACATTTTTAGACAAAATAAATCTTGCATATTGACTTATGGGCGTTTTTATAGTAGAATAAAAACATATTTGGGAGGAGATTATGAAAGTATTAAGCGGATATGAAAATATGCCAGAAAGTTGGATGGAAGCGTTCGGTTTTGAAAAAGATGAAGTTGATAAAATGTTCGAAAAAGAAAAATATAAGTTAGCGTATATTTTTGAAGATATTTTAAGCGATAGGTTTTGTGATGTTATCGATGAATTAAAAAAAGGTTTTAGAAAAGTTGGATATACGACGATTGAAGATTTTGAACAATCTTTTAAAAATTTTGATGACAGATTTAAAAAAATGTTTTACAAAGGTTTTAATTTAGATAAAGATGTTGCAACTGAATATTTGAACAAAGTTATGCCTCTTGTTAAAGAAAAGCAAGAACTTGATAACTATATACATGACATCAATGAAAAAATATCTGATTTGTTAGACAGCCCTTATCAGTATGATGTAAGCAGAGAAGAAAGCGAACTTGAAGCAGGGGAACAAAAAAGAGCCACAATTTTAAATAATTTAAAATTAAAAAAAAGATCAAGCGCATTTTTAAAAAGCACACAAGCCAGTTTATAACTGGTTTTTTTTGTGTAAAAACATTTTGAATAGGAAATAAAAAAGTAAGCCAACAAGAGGTGAACTTTTTTGACGCATAAAGAAAAACTGGTTATGGCATATTTGTGCAAGGTGTGTCCAAAAAAACGGACATGTCTTGTTTCACCGGGCGAAATTGCAGCGGCGCTGTCAAAAAAATTTGTGCTGTCGGTTAGCGAACTTGATGAAATCATGAGTGAACTTTCCAATGAAAACTATATTGATTTTGTTGTTTCCGAAAGCAAAATGGGGTATTATTATTGTGTAACATTAAAAAAGAAGGGGCAAACATATCTTGCCGACTCCAAGCGCCAGAAAAAAACATTTGGCTTGCTGGTTTTAAGAAGTTTGTTTTTGGCAACCGTCAGTTTTATTTTTGGGCTTGTTTTAAAAATGATTTTTAAGGGATAACTATGGATAAATTTAAATTAAAAGCACCATTTTCTCCATCTGGCGACCAGCCGCAAGCAATCGAAAAACTTGTGGAAGGTTTTGACGAGGGGTTAAAAGAGCAAGTGCTTTTAGGGGTTACAGGTAGCGGCAAAACTTTTACCATGGCAAATATTATTGCAAAACTGAATCGTCCTACTCTGGTTATTGCGCATAATAAAACACTGGCGGCACAACTTTGCAACGAGTTTAGAGAGTTTTTTCCTGAAAACAGAGTGGAATACTTTGTTTCATACTATGATTATTACCAGCCAGAGGCCTACATTGTTTCAACCGACACCTATATTGAAAAGGACATGGCAATCAATGATGAGATTGACAAGTTGCGCTCTTCGGCAACCTCTTCACTATTAGAGCGCAACGACACCATCGTGGTTGCATCGGTTTCTTGCATATATGGTTTGGGCAGCCCAGAGGAATATTACAATTTGCACATATCGCTTAGAAAGGGCGATATTGTGGATAGAGATGATGTAATTAGGCGGCTGATTGACATTCAATACACGCGAAATGAAATGGATTTTAAGCGTTCAACTTTTAGGGCAAAGGGCGACACTTTGGATATTTTTCCTGCAAACCAATCCGAAATGGCAATACGCGTGCGCTTTTTTGGCGATGAGATTGAAAAAATTTATGAGTTTGACCCAATCACTGGCAACATGCTTAACGAGGTTAGTTATGTGGGTATCTATCCTGCAACGCACTATGCTGTGGGCAATGACAGGCTAAAACGCGCAATTGCACAAATCAGCGAGGATAGGGAAAAGGCGATCAAAAAATTCAATGATGAGGGGAAGCCGTTGGAGGCAGAGCGCATAGGGCAAAGGGTGGCCTATGACCTTGAAATGATGAGCGAACTTGGATACTGCAACGGCATTGAAAACTATTCCAGATATTTTGATGGCAGGCAGCCGGGCGAGCCACCTTTTACGCTGCTTGATTATTTCCCAAAAGGCTTTTTAACTATAATCGACGAAAGCCATATGACGCTTCCGCAAATTAGAGCAATGTATAACGGCGACAAGGCGAGGAAGGATAATTTGGTGGAGTATGGTTTCAGGTTGGAGGCGGCGCGTGATAACAGGCCGCTGAAATTTGACGAGTTTAACGAGCGACTTGGGCAAACATTGTATGTTTCGGCCACACCTGCTAAGTATGAACTCTCTCGTGCTGGACAGGTGGTGGAGCAACTTTTGAGACCAACAGGTTTGCTTGACCCAACAATTGAGGTGCGTCCATCCAAGGGGCAGATTGACGATTTGATTAGCGAAATCAACAAAACCATTGCACGCAACGCCAGGGTGCTTGTCACCACACTCACGAAAAAGATGGCTGAAAGTTTGACAACTTATTTGGGCGACAGAAAATTTAAAGTTAAATATCTGCACAGCGAAATTGACACCATGGAAAGAGTGGAAATCATCAATGGGCTTAGGAGCGGTGAGTTTGATGTGCTGGTGGGCATCAACCTTTTGCGAGAAGGGTTGGATATGCCAGAGGTTGAACTTGTTGCAATTTTGGACGCCGACAAAGAGGGCTTTTTGCGCAGCGAAGGCGCGCTTATTCAAACAGTGGGCAGGGTTGCGAGAAATGAAAATGGTAGAGCGATTATGTATGCCGATGAAATCACAGACTCCATGCGAAGGGCAATCGATGAAACTCAGCGCAGGCGTGAAATTCAAATGCAGTATAATAAAGAGCACAACATAACGCCTAAAACCATCAAAAAACTTGTTAAAAACACACTGGAAATCACCAAAAAACTCAGCGATGAGGACATTCCTAAAAAGGATATCCCAGCCGAAATTGAAAGACTGTCATCTATGATGAAACTGGCTTCCAACTCGCTGGATTTTGAAAGAGCGATTGAACTTAGAAACAAAATTTTAAATTTAAAGAAAAAATTAGGAAAAAAGGGTTAAAAATGGACGAAAATATAAAAATTATTGGGGCAAAGGAAAATAATTTAAAAAACATCAACTTAACGATTCCAAGAGATAAGTTGATTGTTTTTACCGGCGTGAGTGGCTCGGGAAAAACCTCGCTTGCTTTTGGCACTATTTTTGCAGAGGGGCAAAGGCGATATATTGAAAGCCTTTCTTCTTACGCAAGAATGTTTTTGGGGCAAGCCCAAAAGCCAGATGTTGAAGCCATTGAGGGGCTGTCGCCAGCCATTTCAATAGACCAAAAAACCACCAACCACAATCCGCGCTCAACAGTTGGAACGGTTACCGAAATTTATGACTATTTAAGGCTGTTGTTTGCAAGGGTGGGTGTTGCGTATTGCCCAAACTGTCACAAAGCAATTTCCAGGCAGACGATAGACCAAATTGTGGACGATGTTATGGCCAGGCCACAGGGAAGCAAACTTACAATTTTAAGCCCTGTTGTTAGAAAAGAAAAGGGTGCGTTTGCCAAACTTTTTGATTCACTTAGAAAAAGTGGATATGTTAGGGTGCTTGTGGACGGCATCATGTATACACTTGATGAAGAGATTGAACTTGACAAAAACACCAAGCATGAAATTAAAGTTGTGGTGGACAGGCTGATTTTGAAAGAGGGCGTTGAGGCAAGGCTGACCGAAAGTTTGGAAACTGCGATAAAACTTGCCAGTGGGCTTGCCATTGTGGATTTTGATGGACAAGAAGAACTTTATTCCACCAACTATTCCTGCCCAACTTGCGGTTGGACGCTGGAAGAAATCACGCCAAGGCTTTTTTCATTTAACGCGCCTTTTGGGGCTTGCCCAAATTGCTCGGGGCTGGGTGAAATTGCAGATATTGACGAAGCGCTGGTGCTTAAAAATTCTCATTTAACCATTGCGCAGGGCGCATTCAACATAACCGGCTGGAAATATGAAGAAGGCAGCATGGCGAAACTTTATTTTGACGCGCTGAGTGAAAAATATGGCATTCCACTGGATAAGCCAGTTAAAGATTTGCCAAAAAAACATATTCAAATTTTGCTGTATGGAAACAACGGCGAAAAGATGGATATTTTCAAAGATGCGCGCAGAAACAAGATGGAAGAGAGGTTCCGTGGCTCTCACGCGCTGAGTTTTGAAGGGTTAATCAACAATCTTAAACGCCGTTTGGCGGAAACAAAAAGCGAGTTTATGCGCTTTGAAATTGGAAAATTTTTAAGAAACCAAACTTGCAAAGTCTGCCACGGGAAAAGGCTTAATGAGTCGGCGCTTTCAATTAAAATTGACGGAAAAGACATCATCGACATTTGCGACATGCCTGTAAGTGAACTTTTGCCATACATGCAAAACCTTAAATTGCCAAAATACAAAATGGTGGTGGCTGAGGGCATTTTAAAAGAGATTAACGCAAGGCTTAAATTTTTGAGCGATGTGGGGCTTGGCTATCTCACTCTTTCGCGCTCGGCTGAAACTCTGTCTGGTGGCGAGGCACAAAGAATTAGGCTTGCAACGCAGATTGGCTCGGGGCTTGTTGGAGTGCTGTATATTTTGGACGAGCCAAGCATTGGATTGCATCAACGCGACAACGAAAAACTGCTGGCAACCTTGAAAAATCTGCGCGACCTTGGCAACACTTTGATTGTGGTTGAGCACGATGAAGACACCATGCGTGAGGCGGACTGGATTGTAGATGTGGGACCGTATGCCGGCGTGCATGGCGGAGAGATTGTGGCTAATGGCCCGCTTGAAGAGGTGCTCAAAAGCCCAAATTCTGTCACCGCAAAATTTTTGCGCGGCGAAGAAAAAATTGAAATTCCTGAGTCGCGCAAACAGCCGTCGGGGTATTTAAAAGTCAAAGGTGCGGCAAAAAACAACTTGAAAAACCTGGATGTGGACATTCCTTTGGGGGTTCTTACAGTTGTTACAGGTGTTTCAGGCAGCGGAAAATCCAGCCTTGTTAATGAGGTTGTTTATCCATATCTTTCCAACGCTCTCAATGGCAGCAAGTTGGAACTTGGCAAGTTTGATAAAATTGAGGGGATTGAGCAACTTGATAAAGTAATCTGCATCGACCAAGCGCCGATAGGCAGAACTCCGCGCAGCAATCCTGCAACATACACGGGCGTGTTTACGCCTATTCGTGAACTTTTTGCAGCCACTCCTGATGCAAAGATGAGAGGGTTTACTGCAAGCAGATTTTCATTTAACGTGCACGGCGGCAGGTGCGAAGCCTGTGATGGCGCGGGAGTTAAAGAGATTGAAATGTATTTCCTGCCAGATATCTCTGTGCCGTGCGAAGTGTGCAAGGGCAAAAGATACAACCGTGAAACGCTGGAAGTGAAATATAAAGGCAAAACCATAACCGATGTTTTGGATATGACGGTGGAAGAGGCGCTGGAATTTTTTGCATCCATTCCAAGCATAAAAAACAAATTGCAAGCGCTTTATGACGTGGGGCTTTCTTACATCAAACTTGGCCAGCCTGCCACAACGCTTTCGGGCGGCGAGGCACAAAGGGTTAAACTTGCCACTGAACTTGCTAAACGCGAAACAGGCAAAACTTTCTATATTTTAGATGAGCCCACAACCGGTCTTCATATGTATGACGTTAAAAAACTTATCAAAATTTTGAACAGGCTTGTTGGCAACGGCAACAGCGTGGTTGTGATTGAACACAACTTGGATGTGATTAAGAGTGCCGACCAAATCATCGACCTTGGCCCTGAGGGCGGCTCGGGCGGAGGTGAGGTTGTTGCCACTGGCACGCCAGAGCAGGTGGCTGAAAATGAAAAGTCCTTTACCGGAATGTTCCTGAAAAAGATTTTGGCACAAAAATAACCTTGCAAAAATTGTTGCAAAGTGATAAAATATTGCCATGCGAATTATAAGTTTGGCGTCTGGAAGTGACGGAAATATGACATATGTTGAAAGCGAAAAAGTCAAATTTTTGGTTGACATAGGGCTTTCATGCGCTGAGGCCGTGAAACGGCTTAAACTCATCGATGTGCAGCCTGAGGAGATTGACGCCATATTGGTTACGCATGAGCATAACGACCATATAAAGGGCGTGGATGCTTTTTCATATAAATATGACAAGCCAATTTTTGCACATAAAAGCGTTTGGGATAATTTAAAATTCAAACTTATTAAAACGCCGTCCAAAAACCGCCGATTTTTTGAAACCGACACTTTTAACCTGCGCGATGTGGTTGTTCACGCAGTGGAAGTGCCACATGATGTGCCTTGTTTTGGCTATTGTTTTGAAAATAATGGCGCAAAGATAAGTATTTTAACAGATGTTGGGCATACTAACGACAGAATACTGGATAGTATTCGGGGAAGTCAGTTAGTATATCTTGAAGCCAACTATGATAAAACCATGCTTAAAGAGGGCAAACGCTATCCACTTGCACTCAAACACAGAATTGCAGGCGGCAGAGGGCATCTTTCCAATGACGAGTCTGCGCTTTTAATCAAGTATTTGGTTGAAAGCGGCAGCAGGCAAATTGTGCTTTCACATTTAAGCAGAGAAAACAACACCCCTGATTTGGCATATTCCTATATCGCAGAAAAACTTAGAGATTATGGAATTATTGAAGGCGTGCATGTTAAAATTGATGTCGCCAGCCCAAACCCTGGAACGATGTTTAAACTTTAAGATTTCTTCATGACTTCTCAAAAAAGGAGAGTTTATGAAGAAATTTTTTTGTTTTTTGTTTAGTTTTATGTTAATTATTCCGCTTGTGCTGTTCGGCTGCGGGCAAACGCAAACGGGCGACCCAACCGTGGATATGAGCGTCAGGCGCGTTGCAACCGAAAGCACTGCTTCACTTAGCGACATGCTTTCGCAGGCTAAAAGCGCGGTTGTGGGAATTTCAGCCGACCTAGCAGATGGCTATGCAATCGGCAGCGGTTTTGCAATCAGCGATGGTGGGCTTATTTTAACCAACAATCATGTTGTGGAGGGAGGCAGCAACCTAACTTTATACTATGCCGACAAAACCACCGGCACTGGCGAAGTTTTGTGGACGGACCCAGGGCTGGATATGGCAGTGGTGCGCTCGTCGAGAGAAATTCCATATTTAGGGGTTAACACTGGCGAGGTGTATGTTGGGCAGGAGGTGTTTGCGCTCGGCACACCGCTTACGCTGGAATTTAAGCACACGGTTACTCACGGCATAATCAGTGCCACAAACAGAACGCTTGAAACGCAGAGCGGCGCAGGGGTTAGTTTTTTGCAAAGTTTAATTCAACATGATGCCGCAATCAACCCTGGCAATTCAGGCGGGCCGCTCATTAACAGCGCAGGCCAGGTTATTGGTATCAACACTTTAAAAGCCACCGAGGGCGAGGGCATCGGTTTTGCCATTCCAATTGAAATTGGCAGCATTGTAACAGAGCAAATTAAGGAAAATCAAAACTATCAATCTCCATATCTTGGCGTCTTTGGTTTTGACAGTGACATCGCGCTGGCATACGGCGAAAAACTCAACGCAGACGGAGTGTATGTTATCTCCACAGACGGACCAGCAAAACAGGCAGGGCTGCAAAAGGGTGATTTGATAACCAAAGTTGGCGGGGTTGAGGTTAAAAATTTGCTTGATTTAAGAAAGGCGGTGCTTTCATATAATCAAGGTGATGCATTAATAATTGATTATTACAGAAACGGAACATTACAACAGACAATGGCCACTTTGCAATAAAATTACAAAAACCTATTGAATTTTGTCTCCAAAAGTGATATAATCATATAAGTAATGGGGGGACAATATGATTTTAGAAAGAGATATTTCCGCATATATTGACAAAATTTTTAATGGCACAGGCACAATCACAAGCAAAAATTTAGCTGCCGCTGCAAGAAGTTCTTTAAGAAAAACTAGCCATATTTTTTCTCGCGAAGAAGTTGCTGTTTTGTTGCCATTCATAACTAAACAAGTGAAAATGGTGCCAAATGGTGATGGGTATGTGCGCACTTTTTTTGGAAGAACTCTTGGTGGCGTTAGCAAGGATTTAGATCAAATGGCAAGCATGGGCATGTTTGGTGATAACGCCGCAAAAAAGGTTGAAAGCAGGCGGGCAACTTTTGCAGAGGGCAAAGAGCAGTTTGGTGAAACCTATGCTTGGCTCAATCAACTTACTGAAAATAAAGAACTAAAACAAGATGCAGATGAGTATTACGACATAGTTAAAAAAATGGGCGAAGTGCAAGAGGTTGTTGAAAAAGGTGAGCGTTCTTTTAGATTTTCGGTAAGCGCAGATAAGAAATTCAACATTCAAATCTCTAGAAATGAATACGCAAAATTCTTGATTAGTTCACTTCTTAATGATTTTATCACTAAAAAGGACGCTAATTTTATTGTAGAAAATAAAACAACGCACGAAAAGATTGATTTAAAAATGCCTACAATTTATCTTGCAACAATCTTAACTTTAAGAAGCGTTGTAAAAGATGAAAAAAGTTTTAACGATATTTTAAGCAATTTAGTTACTCCGCTTAGAGAAAGCATCACACCAGAGATGTTTGGTGTGGATAACGCTACGGTTAGAGAGGAGGCAATCGCTCTTTGCAAAGCCAGACTTGAACAATTAAACCAAAACGGCGGAACTTACAATACTGACATTGGGGCGCTGTTCCATGATTTGGTGTTGGAACAACAATTACACAGAAGAATTGAAAAAGTAAATGACCTTGCAATTCGTATGACTAATGAAGGCTCTAACTATCCGTTTATGCTTATTAAAGAAAGCGGCATATCTTATGTGAAAGTAGACGATAGCGCAAAGTTTGAAAATGCTCAGCAGGCTTTTGCGAACTTAAATAAGGCATCAACCGCACTTAATTCTTTCAGTTATCTTGACCGTACAATTTTTGAAAATAAGGAAGATAAAATTATAGATTCTCCTGAGGAAATTGCCGAAGCGCTTATGGCAAATTTGCTTATTTTAGAAAACAGCGGCATGAGCGAAAATGGCAAGAAAACCTTCCAACAAATGTTTGTTGTTCCACTTGTTCAATGCCTTGATAACCTTGATGCAAAAGCGATCAAAAAAGCGCAGGATGCAGCACTTGAAGATGTGAAAGGTTTGGAGATTTTGCCAGCAGATGCCTATGCAAATTATGGCAAAACTGCGTTCAAATCTAAAAAAGAAGCAGAAAAATTTAGAAAAATGATTGTTAAAGAATTAAACAAACAAGGCAGGAAAAGAGGTTTGTATAAGGCAAACGCACTTGCTAAGGAAAATCCTTTAAGAGCGGCCATTATGTTAAGTACACAATATCTTGGCAACAAATCATTTAAAGGAAACGATTTTGGGCAAGATGTAACCGAAATGAATTTGGCAGACATTGACAATCGAACAAAAAATGCTGTTTTTGAAGAAGTTTACATCGCTTATTCGGCTGTTACAGATGAAATAGAACAATTTGACACCCAAATGTTTACAAAAGAAGAAAAGACTAGCCTTTTGCAAGATAAGAACATTACAAAAGAGAAAGCAAAAGAAATTGCAGAAAAAGCAATTCAAGCCGGAAAAGAAACTTTAACAAGATAAAAGCAAGCGGTTTCGCTTGCTTTTTTTATGCCTTGGATGCGCTGTTAAGCATATTGGTTATTTTTTCTTCCACAACTTTTTGAATGTTATTTTGGCCTTCTTTCACATATTTTCGCTGGTCAAAATTTTGAGGGTTTTCTTTAAGTGATTTTCTCATCACAGCGGTGAAAGCGTTTCTTAAATCCGTGTCTATTTTTATTTTTACAATGTTGTGCTTTGTGCAGGCAATGTAATTTAGTTTTTCATCCACGCCTTTTGGCTTACCAAGTTTGCCGCCATTGCTGTTTATTTGTTTTACATATTTTTCATCCACGCTTGATGCGCCGTGCAGCACAAGAGGGAAAGAGGGCAGTTGCGCCTCAATTTCGCTTAAAATGTCAAAACGCAGTTTGGCCTTGCCGCTGAATTTATATGCGCCGTGGCTTGTGCCGATTGCAATCGCCAGGCTGTCAACGCCTGTTCTTTGCACAAACTCCTTGGCTTTGGCTGGGTCAGTGAAATGGTTTTGTTCATTTGAAAGGTTATCTTCAATGCCTTTAATTTGCCCAAGTTCGCCTTCCACCAGCACCGAATGTTTGTGAGCATATTCAACCACGCGCCTAGTTAATTCAACATTTTCTTCAAACGACAGGGCGCTGGCATCAATCATCACACTGTCAAAGCCGTTATCAACTGCCTGTGCGCAAGTTTCAAAACTTTGGCCGTGGTCTAGGTGTAGATAAATTGGCACGGCATAAGTTTTCTTTGCAACTTTTGTGATTGCAATTACATAGTCCATGCCCATGTATTTCAATGCGCCTTCACTTACTCCTAAAATTACAGGGCTGTTGGTTTTTTGTGCGGCGGCACAGATTGCTTTTAATGTTTCCAAACTGGAAAAGTTAAACGCGCCGATTGCAAAGCCTTCTTTAATTGCCTTTTGAAAATAGTAAGATAATTTTTTCATATGACAAATTATATCACATTTTCGCATTTTACAAAACATAAATTAAGGCAAAGGAGGGTTAAAATGATAAAAAAACTGCTTATTGGCGCGCTTTGCCTGTTGCCTATGGTGGGGCTTATGGGTTGTGGACAGATGGACAGCCTGTCGCTTGTGCAAAATAATATGAGTGAAAGAGCGGATGTTTACTATTTTTCTAATAATGAAAACCTAAAAATTTCCTTGGCATCAGGGCAGAGGGAGAGCACCTATAACTATGACGGCGTCAGCACAAATAAGGTCGACTTTGCGCTCATCGTTGCGCAGTTAGACTCGGCTGACACAGAGTTGTGCCAAGTTACTATTGATGGAGTGCAAAGCGATGTGCTTTTAGAGTTTAACTATCGAACTGGCACGCACATGGCTGATTTAGAAAGAAAATTGACTGGCGAGGAGGAAATTCAAATCACATATGGCGACCAAACGGCGACAATGGTGAATAAATCCAATGAATTTGCAGTTTCATCTTCTCAGGCAATTCAACTTGGTTGCCAGCACCTGCAAGAATTTATTGAGCCGCTTTGTGATGGCAATAACTTTGATGGCGAATGCTATTTGCGAATTATGGACACACTCACTGGTGAGGAGAATGGCGCGCTTTGGCTTTTCAGCGTGATGTCGAAAGATGGACAAATTAAGAATGTGATTATATCCACAACAGAGCAAATTGTGCTTGCAGATGACGGCGGAGATGTGGTATAATCATCTCATGAAAACATATTCAACTGCTCCGCAAAAAGAGAAAGCGCTTTTGGTTGTTGTGCTTACAAAAAAAGGTGAAAGCAAAAACCGAAAGATAGACGAAATTACAAGATTGGCTGCTTCCACCGATTTGGAGGTGGAAGGAGTTTTTTCGCAAACAATCAAGGAATTTAATCGTGCAACTGTGATTGGAAGCGGAAAAGTTGAAGAAATTTGTGAATTTTTAAAGCAGCACCCTGTGGATGTTGTGATTGTTGACTACAAACTTGTAAGTTCACAGATAAAAAACCTCACCGATGCCTTTGGCACTAGGGTTATCGACAGGGTAGGGCTTATTCTTGACATCTTTGCAAAAGGCGCAAAAACCAATGAGGCCAAGTTGCAGGTTAAACTTGCACAAAACTTATACAATCTGCCTCGACTTGCCCAACTTAAAGGCACAAGCGGAAGGTATGGCGGAGGCGGTGTTGGCATGCGCGGCCCTGGTGAAACCAAGCTTGAACTTGACAGGCGCTTGCTGGAAAAGGAAATTGATGTTCTTAAAAAACAAATTGCAAAAATTAAAGAGCAAAGAAATGTCAACAGGCGCGAGCGTGAAAAAAATGCGATTAAGCGTGTTGCGATTGTGGGCTACACAAACGCTGGCAAAAGCAGCCTGTTAAACGTGTTGACCAGAGATGACATTTATGTTAAGGATAAATACTTTGCAACGCTGGACACCACCAGCAGAAAGTTGTATCTGGATGGCGAAACTGTGATGATAACCGACACGGTTGGCTTTATTAGCGAACTGCCTCACGAACTTGTGGACGCCTTTGCTTCAACTTTGGAAGAGGCAAGGGATGCGCATTTGATTTTGCATGTGGTTGACCCAACTGCAACCTCACTGACAGAGGATAAGGAAAAATATTATATCGAGTCAATGCGCGTTACCAACAAGGTGCTGGATGACATCGGCGCAACAGACAACCGAATTGTGGTGTATAACAAATGCGACCTTTTATCGCAGCGATTTGAATTGCTTCCAAATGAAATTTTTGTGTCAACAAAAACCAAAGAGGGGATAGAGGACCTCAAAAAGATGATTAAGCAAAATTTATTTAATTAAAAAAAGCAGCGCTTATTTTGCGCTGCTTTTGTTTTCATTAAGTTTTTTAACCAAAAAATCAACATCAATCTCATGCACCTGTGCGGCC
>CALVTD010000003.1 GCA_944359935.1 uncultured Clostridia bacterium
GTAGCGATGTATGGAAGGGATAAATGCTGAAAGCATCTAAGCGTGAAGCCCACCTCAAGATGAGATATCCCATAACACAAGTTAGTAAGACCCGTTGTAGACTACAACGTTGATAGGTCGGAGGTGTAAGCACAGTAATGTGTTCAGCTGACCGATACTAATAGGTCGAGGGCTTGATCACGGATTTGGCATTAAGTTCTGTTATGTAGTTGTCAGAGTTCTATCCAAGGCTCTGTTAGAGAGATAATTTCAGGCAAAACCTGTGATTATACCATATCTGGTGGCGATAGAGAGAAGGTTCCACCTGTTCTCATTCCGAACACAGAAGTTAAGCTTCTCATCGTCGAAAATACTTGGCTGGTAACGGCCCGGGAAGATAGAACACTGCCAGATAACAACATTAAAGCAACCTTAAAAGGTTGCTTTTTTGATTTTAATTTTTGCAGTGTTCTCTCTTCCCGGAAGGGAAGATATCGCCAAGTCAAAGAAGTATGCGTGGCGATGCGGGCAAGCCCTAATGAACACTGCCAGATAACAAAAAAACGCACCCGCAAGGGTGTGTTTTTTTTCTGGCAGTGTTGTGCGTCTTTGACGCACTGCACAATTTAAATTGTGCCTATCTTCCCGCACGGAAAGATATCTTCGATGCGAAAAACTGCGTTTTTCTAATGAACACTGCCATATAATTTCATTAAAGCGACCTCGTAAGGTCGCTTTTTATTTTTTTTCTATCGGCAAAAAAATTATTACTTGTGTTTGACTTTTTGCCGATAAATGCGTATAATAATGTTGAGGTAAAATATGGAGTTTGTAGGTGTAAGTGAAATCGCCAAGAAATGGGGCGTTAGTGAACGGACAGTGCGAAATGATTGCGCCACTGGCAAAGTGCCGGGTGCATTTTTGCAGGGGAAAACTTGGAAAATTCCTGTTGATGCAGTTAGGCCTGTTCACAAAAAAAATAAATTGCTTGAAATTTTAAAGCAGCAAAAAGAAAGCCATTTAAAGGGCGGAATTTATCATAAAATTCAAGTGGCATTTGCATATAACTCAAATCATATTGAAGGAAGCACTTTGACGGAAGAGCAAACTCGATTTATTTATGAAACCAAAACTATCGGTGTGCAAAAACATTCAGTGAATGTGGATGACATTATTGAAACAATCAACCATTTTAAATGCGTTGATTATGTTATTGATAACGCATTAAAGCCATTAACTCAAAAGTTTATAAAAAAACTGCATTATATTTTGAAATCTTCAACAACAGATTCTCAAAAAGCTTGGTTTAATGTGGGAGTGTATAAAAAATTGCCAAATGAAATAGGTGGAGAGCAAACTTGCTTGCCTGAAAATGTTGAACAAGAAATGGAAAATTTATTGCGTAAATATTCATCAATCAAAAATAAAAAACTTGAAGATATAGTTGAATTTCATCAAAAATTTGAAAAAATTCACCCATTTCAAGATGGCAATGGCAGAGTTGGGCGATTAATAATGTTTAAGGAATGTTTGGCAAACAATATTGTGCCGTTTATTATTGATGACAAATATAAAACATATTATTATCGCGGGCTTAAAGAATGGGGTAGTGAACGCGGCTTTTTGCTTGAAACATGCTTGTTTATGCAAGATAATTTTAAGAAATGGTTGGAATATTTTAGAATTTAAAAACTCTTTCGTAACTGAATTTGTTTTAAATTGTTGTAATCTTGCAACTTTGAGGTGTTTGCATCATATTTTCCTCTAAAAATTTAAAAAAGGTATTGAAATTATTTTAATTTCGTGGTATACTAAGGCATAAGAAAATGATTTCAAGCATTTAATCATTATTTTAGGAGGGACACATGTCTAATAAACTTACTAAAATTTTAACTTATTGCAGTTTGGTTTTGGTTATTTTGGCCGTTGTGATTACAACCGCTATTTGTTTGACAACCGCGCTTTCTTATAAAGTTACAGTTGACGTTGTTATTCAAAACATTGTGCCAGAAGAAGCAACCGATGCCAATGTTACTGTAAATATCAACGGAACAGAAGTTTCAACTCAAAGAGAGAACACCACTCTTACAGTTAACGCTCAAAAAGATAGGGAAGTTACAATTACTTTTAACATGACCGACTATAACTATGTTGGCTTGTATAATGGAACAAAAGACACATATCAAGGCACCGACAGCATTTTGGCTGAGCCAACCGAATATGTTTACAAGTTCACCGTTACACAAGACACCAACTACACTCTTGTTGTGGATGCTGCATCCTTCTATCAGGTGAGTGTTGGATACAATGCTGACAAACCTGTTGACGAAGTTGAGGGTGGGGCAATCGCAGTCACTGCATCAGGCGCCGGCGTTTATGCAGATGGTGACACAGCCAACTCTTATATTGTAAGAGAGGGCGCAGAGGTTAGCGTTTCATATGAGGCAAGTGAATATACTTTCACAGGCTGGACAAATGGCGATGCAACTTCAACTGACAGCGTTTACACATTCGTTGCAAACGGCAACACAACAGTTACTGGAAATTTTGAAGCATATGTTTATTATGATGTTAGAGTAAATTACGCTTTTGACGAGCAAGCAATTGGCGGAAACATTGCGGTTACTGCAAATGGCCAAGAGGTTACACAAGAAGGCATTACACTTAAAATTCGTGATGGCGCAAATGTTACTCTCAGCGTAGTGAGCGGAACAGGTTATGATTTCACAGGCTGGACAAATGTCACAGACAATGCCACATCTGCAACTGTTAATATTGCTGTTTCAGCAAACGCAGAATACACTGCAAACTTTAATGTAATTAAATATGATATTGAATATGTTGATGGTGAGGAGTCGACAACTGTGCAAGATGTGGTTTATGGCTCAACACTTCAAGCGGGTCCAGAAGACATCTACGCAAACGGCTGGAATAAATTCCTTGGCTGGACGCTTAATGGAAGAACATATACGCAAGCAATTTTTGACGGGAATAACAGGGAAATCACTTTAACAGCATCATATAGAAACCAAAGTGAAATCAACTACACTTTTGATGCGGCAGCAACCGATTTTAGCACTGCTGGAACAATTTCTTACAACACAGCAAATGGCCTTGACCTTGCAAATGCCCCAACAAGAGATTACTACAACCTTATTGGAATAAGCATCAACGGCACACAATATCTTTTCAATGAAGAAAAAACTGGTTTCGCTGACGCGCAAAACACAATCGACCAATATTTGGTTAATCAAAGTGCCTCAACACTTACAGTTACTCCAATTTGGGAACTTGATGGTGCACCTATAACAGTAAACTTACCAAGCGACTCTGATTTCAGCGGAAACATGGATAATGAAGACCAAATTACAGCAGATGCGAACATCGAAACATTGATGGTTACAGAATTCTTTGGAATTGACGCTTCGCAAATTGCAAGTTTCAAGATTCAATATAACAGCAGAACTTACACAGTTTCTAGAACAACCGCCGATGCTTATGCAACAATCTCATTTGCAGATGTGTTTGACACAATCGGGTTTGATGCAAGTGCATCAACAGAATTGACATTCATCTTTACAAGCAATGTTTAATAACAACAAAAAGCCTTGAAAAAATTCAAGGCTTTTTTAATTTTTTTATTAAAATTTGTTGACAAAGTTATTTTACTTTGGTATATTTATCTTGCATCCTTTATTTGGGAGTTTAGCTCAGCTGGGAGAGCATCTGCCTTACAAGCAGAGGGTCATAGGTTCGAGCCCTATAACTCCCACCAGCAAAAAAGCACACGCATGTGTGCTTTTTTATTTTGCCTTTGGCAAAATTGCATGGCTTTGCCATGCGCTGGTGGGAGATATATCTGCGCTTGGCTCACTCTTGCAAGCAAGTTCGCCTGCGCTTGATATAACTCCATTAGTTGCGTTTGCATGGTGGGAGATATATCAGCGCGTGGCTCACCATTGCAAGCAAGTTCGCTTATGCCTTGATATAACTCCCACCAAAAAAAACGGTCATCGCAAGATGGCTGTTTTTTTCACACTTTTTTGCCAAAAAGAATATGTAAAGCAAGGAGGTTTTTTAAAATGCCTATTATTTGTAATGATAACACAAATGGATGCTTTACTGGGCCTTACTATCCGCGCCCGATTTTTCAATGCTGCTCGGGTGGTTCGTGTGGTGGCCCGAACACGATTGTAAATCCTACGCGTTCGGAAGAGTGGGGCTTTTTTGTGGGGGCGAGCGCAACGGTTGCTCAAAATCAGGCCTTGCCACTTACGCTGAATGCCAGTGCGGGTACTGCCGTTACGCAAAGTGATGCCACAACCGTGGGACTGACGGCGGGTTCTTACCAAGTTTCGTTTAATGTAACCGCATCTTCTGCCGCCAACCCAATGGAGTTTGCCCTTGAACTTAACGGCACGGTGCTGCCTTATTCTATCGTTACTGCCACTGGTGACAGCACCAACAAAACCCTTTCAAATTCGGTGATTATTTCAGTGCCAACAAATGCCACGCTGAGGATAGTTAACCTAACGGCAGGAAATGCCACGGCCACGCGCAGCAATTTGGCGGCGACAAAACTTTTGACATGATGCTAAAATTCCCTTTCATTTTTATTTCGAATGGCGTATAATAATTATAGGGATGGCGCAGGCTAAAAAAAGGAGGGGGAAAGCATGAAAAAAGATTTTGTAAATGACGAGCAACGGCTTTACTGGGAGCTTTTTAGCAAAGGTCCAAAGGGGCTGAAAGGCAACCCTCTGCTTATTACCGAGTTTATGGAAATGGAAAAAGAGCGCACAAAAATTAAAACTGAGGAGATGTCAAGATAACAAATGTCTACAAAAGTTAAGGCTTTCGTGCTGGAAGCAAAAGATAGCAAAGAAAAAGATAAACTTGCCACCCTTTACACGCTTGAAAATGGCAAGTTTTTTGTTAATTTTAGGGGAGTGAGGGGCGCAAAAGCAAAACTGAAAGCGGCAAAAGAAGTTTTTACTTTTGGCGAGTATGTTATTGAGCAAACCAAGGCTGGCAACATTGTAACCGAAGCCAACATTATTGATAATTTCATGCCGCTTAGAAATGATTTGGACAAGTTCTATGAGGCATGTTCGATTTTTGACATAGTTAAAAAACTTGGTGCGCAAACGCCAGACCCGGCACTCTTTATTGAAATTTTAAAGGCGATGAAAGCCATATGTTATGACGGGGCGCCAAAATATTATGTTGTGATTAAGTTTTTGCTTAACATATTTGAAAACATGGGCTACAAACTTAACTTTGATAAATGTGCAAGTTGCGGCGCAGTGCTCACAGGAAAGAAATACTTGAATCTCGATTACGGCGAAATTGTCTGTGCAAATTGCAGGCAGATGACCTCAATCGAGGTTGCGCCTGCCACAATTGGCGCGCTTAAAATAATCAAACAAACGCCTTATGAAAAACTTAAAACCGTCAAACTTGGCGGCGGAGGTGAGATTAAAGCGCTAAATCTTTTGTGTGAAAACTTTGAGTGGCGCTTTGGTAGTAAGTTTTTTATTGATTAAAAGGTTGCGTGGCAGCCTTTTTTTATTTGAAAAAATTTTAATTTTCTTTTGAAAAATGCTTGACTTAAAAGGCGTTATTGTTTATAATTACTATGCTGTGAAATATGGGTTGATGCCTAAGGTTACTTTGGTTACCGGCAATCAAAGAGAACTTGGGCGGACAAGTTCGTGGCAAGACCGCGAGCGGCTGACCTTAATCCACATTTTTTATTGCTCAGCAGCATGAAACACACGGATGCGTGTTCGAGGGTTTCAAAAAGCAAGTGGGGCAAGGCAGTTTAGCCAAAACTAGGAGGAAAATTAAATGGCAACAAAGAAAATCAGGATTAAACTTAAAGCGTTTGAGCACTCACTCATCGATGAGGCTTGCAAAAGAATCATCCTTGCTGCTGAGAAAAACGGCGCCAAAGTTGCTGGTCCAATTCCACTTCCAACTGACAGGGAAGTAGTTACGGTTATCCGTTCACCACATATGCACAAAGATAGCCGTGAACAATTTGAGTCTAAGACTCACAAAAGACTTATCGATATTATTAGTCCATCCACTAAGGTTGTAGACGCTATGATGAAACTCGACCTTCCAGCAGGCGTGGACATCCAAATCAAACTGTAAGGAGGCACTTCGTGAAAAAAGCAATACTAGGCAAAAAACTTGGCATGACACAAGTATTCAGTTCTAACGGAACTGTTATTCCTGTTACTGTTATTGAAGCAGGCCCTTGCAGTGTCGTTCAAGTAAAAACAAAAGATAATGATGGTTATGAGGCTGTGGTTGTGGCTTATGGCAAACAAAAAGAGCACAGACTTAACAAACCAAAACTTGGCGTGTTCAAAAAGGCAGGCGTTGAGCCTTGCAGAATTTTAAAAGAATTCAAATTTGACAACAGCGCCGATTACACCGTTGGGCAGGTGATTGATTGTGGAATTTTTGCTGAGGGTGATAAGGTTGACGCAATCGGCATCACAAGAGGCAGAGGTTTTACAGGTGTTATTCAAAGATGGAATAACCACCGTCTTAAAATGAGCCACGGAACAGGCCCTGTTCACAGAGAGGTTGGCTCTATGGGTGCAAACTCCACCCCATCCAGAGTTTTCAAAAACAAACATATGCCGGGACACTATGGATGTGAAAGAGTTACAATTCAAAACCTTGAAATAGTTAAAGTCGATGCAGAAAGAGGTGTTCTGCTTGTCAAAGGATGTGTTCCTGGACCTAAGGGCTCAGTTGTTACCATTCGTGAGGCAATTAAAGCATAAAGGAGTTAATGAAAATGGCAAAAGTTAAAGTTTATGACATGTCGGCTAAGGTTGTTGGCGAAATTGAACTTAATGACGAACTTTTTGCTCTCCCTTATAACCAGCCTTTAATTCACGAGGCAGTGGTGGCATATCAGGCTAACCAAAGACAAGGGAACAAGAGCGCTCTCACAAGAAGCGAAGTTAGAGGTCACGCTAAAAAACCTTGGAGACAAAAGAAAACAGGTCGTGCAAGACACGGCTCAACAAAATCTCCTGAATACACTGGCGGCGGAGTTGTGTTCGCACCAAAACCAAGAGATTTCTCTAAGAAAATGAACAAAACTGCAAAGAGACTTGCACTTCTCACTGCTCTTTCAAGAAAACTTGAACTGGGACAACTTGTTGTTCTTAAAGATTTTGAAATTGCAAGCGGAAAAACCAAAGACGCAAACGCTTTCCTTAAAGCATTTGGCCTTAAAGGCAGAACACTTGTTGTTGGAAAGCAAAATTCTCGAAACACTCTGCGTGCTTCGGCAAACATTAAGTCTCTTACCACAGAGAATATTGCAACACTTTCAACCTATGAAGTTGTTGCAAACAAAAATGTTCTTATTACATGCGACTCAATCAAATCAATAGAGGAGGCTTACGCAGAATAATGGAAGCATATGAAATTATTAAAAAACCACTCTTAACAGAAAAAAGTTATGCTGGAATACAAGCGAAAGTGTATTCATTTGTGGTTGACAAAAGGGCAACTAAAACCGAAATTAAAAAAGCGGTTGAAAGCATTTTTGGAGTGGAAGTAGAAAAAGTTAACACTATGGTTGTTAAAGGCCACAAAAAAGTTCAAAACACTAAGGCTGGAAGAACAGTAGGCAAAACCAGCGATTACAAAAAAGCAATCGTTACTTTGACTGAAAAATCAAAACCTATTGCATTCTTCGAAAGTTTGTCTTAATTAAAAGGAGGAAATCATGGCTATTAAAAAATCTAAACCAACATCAGCCGGCAGAAGATTTTATTCTTCACTCGTGTTTGATGAAGTTACAAAGAAAACGCCTGAAAAATCTCTCCTCGCTGTTAAGAAAAAACATGCTGGAAGAAATGCTCAGGGCAAAATCACAGTTCGTCATCAAGGTGGCGGAAACAGACAAAAATATCGTATCATCGATTTCAAACGCAATAAGGATAACATCCCAGCAAAAGTTGTTGGAATTGAATACGACCCAAACAGAACCGCTTACATCGCTCTGCTTTCATATGCTGACGGAGAAAAAAGATACATCATCGCTCCACTTGGCCTTAAAGTTGGCGACAGCGTAATGAGCGGCGAAAACGTTGAAATCAAAGTTGGAAACTCTCTTCCAATTTCATCCATCCCAGTTGGTTCAGTTATTCATAACATTGAACTTCAACCTAAAAAGGGTGCTCAACTTGGAAGAAGCGCAGGCAGCGCAGTTCAACTTATGGCAAAAGAGGGCAAGTATGCAACACTCAGGCTTCCAAGCGGAGAAATGAGAAAAGTTTTAACCTCTTGCCGTGCAACCATTGGAACAGTTGGCAACCTTGACCATGAACTTGTTTCTCTTGGCAAGGCTGGAAGAAAACGCCATATGGGCGTTAGACCAACAGTTCGTGGTGTTGTTATGAACCCTAACGACCACCCACACGGCGGTGGTGAAGGAAAGAGCCCAGTCGGCATGGCGTCTCCAATGACCCCATGGGGCAAACCTGCACTTGGTCTTAAAACCAGAAAGCACAAAAAAGCATCTAACCGCTTGATGGTTAAGAGAGTTAATTAGGAGAAATAATTATGCAGAAAGAAATTAAAAAACCTTATGTGCACCCATCTCTTGTTAAAAAAGTTAGAGAGATGCAAGAGTCTGGCACAAAGAAACCTATCAAAACTTGGTCTCGTGCTTCAACAATCTATCCAGAGTTTGTAGGCTTTACTTTTGCTGTTCATAATGGTAAAAAACATGTTCCAGTTTACTGCACAGCCGATATGGTTGGTCATAAACTTGGCGAATTTTCTCCAACAAGAACTTATAAAGGCCATGCTGCTAAAAAAGCAGCCAAAGGCGCTGGCAAGAAGTAAGGTGAGGTGAATTATGGCTACAAGAATTAGACAAAAAGCAGAAAAAAGGGCTAAGGAAAAAGATATTCGTCCTTTTGCTAAGGCTAGATACATTAGAATGAGCCCTTCAAAAGTTAGAATTGTGCTTGACCTTATTAGAGGCAAGAACGCTAAGGAAGCGGCTGCAATTCTTGCAAACATGCCAAACGCTGCGGCTGAGGCATCTTTAAAAGTTTTAAACAGCGCAATCGCAAACGCTGAAAACAACAAAGGTATGAATGGTGACAACCTTTTTGTTGCAGAAGCATATGTTTGCCAGGGCCCAATTCTTAAAAGAATTATGCAAAGAGGCAAAGGCTCGGCTGACAGAATTTTAAAGAAAACATCGCACATCACTATTGTGCTTGATGAAAAAAGATAGGAGGGCAAAATGGGACAGAAAGTTAATCCAATTGGATTCAGGCTTGGTGTAAACAAAGAATGGAACTCAACTTGGTATGCAAAGAAACAAGATTTTGCTCCAAATCTTTTGGAAGACCAAAAAGTTAAAAAGCACATTAAATCAAAATATTATGCTTGTGGAATTTCAAAAATCACCATTGAAAGAACCGAAAACAAACTTGTTATCAACATTTTCACTGCTAAACCTGGCATGATTATCGGTTCAAAAGGCACAGGCATTGAAAACATCAAAAAAGAAGTTTCAAAAATTATCAGACCTGTTAAATCTTTAATCATCAATGTTAAAGAAGTTAAAAAACCAGACCTTGACGCTGTTTTGGTTGCAGAAAGCATCACAGCACAACTTGAAAAGCGTATTCAATGGAGAAGAGCACTTAAAATGGCTTTGCAAAGAGTTATGAAAGCGGGTGCTAAGGGCTGCAAGGTTCAGGTTAAGGGTGTTATTGACGGCGCAAGTTCTCTTCACAGAACAGAGCATTATATGGAAGGCACACTTCCTCTTCACACTCTCAGGGCTGATATTGACTACGGCACTGCCGCTGCTTACACAGATTATGGCAAACTTGGCGTAAAGTGCTGGATTTATAAGGGAGATATCCTTCCTGCAAAGTCGTCTGAGAAAGGAGGACAAGAATAATGTTGATGCCAAAGAGAGTTAAAAGAAGAAAGGTTTTTAGAGGCAGAATGAAAGGCAAAGCAACCCGCGGCAACACCGTTGCTTACGGACAGTTTGGCCTTATGGCATTGGAGCCATGCTGGATTAAATCTAACCAAATTGAAGCAGCCAGAATTGCTATGACTCGTCATATCAAGCGTGGTGGTAAAGTTTGGATTAAAATTTTCCCAGACAAACCTGTTTCTAAGAAACCTCTTGGAACGCGTATGGGTTCAGGAAAAGGCGCACCAGAATTTTGGGTTGCAGTTGTTAAACCAGGCAGAATTCTTTTTGAAATTGAAGGTGTTTCGGAAGAACTCGCACGCGAAGCAATTAGACTTGCTGGGCACAAACTTCCTTGCAAAACTAAGTTTGTAAAGAAGGAAGAGGCTCCGGTAGAAGGTGGTGAGAAAGATGAAAATTAGTGAAATCAAATCATTAACTCAAACTGAACTTAATGCAAGATTAAAAGAGTTAAACATGGAACTATTCAATCTTCGTTTCTCAAACGCTTCTAGAAATCTTGCAAATCCTGTTCAAATTAGAAATGTTAAAAGAGAAATAGCAAGAGTCAAAACAGTTATAAGAGAAAAAGAATTGGCTGGCGCAAATGGAGGAAACGATGGAAAATAGAAATTCAAGACTTACAAGAATTGGTCAAGTTGTAAGTGCTGGAAAAATGGATAAAACCATTGTTGTTTCAGTAACTTCAAGAGTTAACCATCCAATTTACAAAAAAGTCGTTCATAAAACAAAAAAATTCAAAGTTCACGATGAAAAGAACGAGTGTGGAATTGGCGACACCGTGTTAATCATGGAAACCAGACCACTTTCAAAAGATAAATATTATCGTCTCGTTAAAATCATCGAGAAAGCAAAGTAGGAGGGCAATATGATTCAACCTCAAACAAGATTAAAAGTTGCCGACAACACCGGCGCAAAAGAAATCATGTGCATAAGAGTGCTTGGGGGTTCATTTAGAAGAAGTGGCAATATTGGCGACATTATCGTTGCTTCTGTTAAAAAGGCTATCCCTGGTGGCTCTGTTAAGAAAGGGGACGTTGTTAAAGCAGTTATTGTGCGCTCCTCAAAGGGCCTTCGCAGACCAGACGGCTCTCATATTAGATTTGATGACAATGCCGCTGTTATCATTGATAATCAAAAACAACCAAAAGGAACACGTGTTTTCGGGCCTATCGCTAGGGAACTTCGTGATAAGGGATATATGAAAATTATTTCTCTTGCTCCTGAGGTTATTTAAAGGAGAAAGTCATGAAAATGAACATCAAAAAAGGTGACAATGTTTTAGTTATAACCGGTAAAGAAAAAGGCAAGGTTGGAAAGGTTATGGAAACCAGCCCTAAAACTGGCAAAATAACAGTTGAAAACATCAACATGGTTACTAAACATAAAAAACCAAGATCTCAACAAGACAAAGGCGGCATTATTAAAAAAGTTGCTCCTATCGATGCATCAAACGCTATGGTTGTGTGCCCAACTTGTGGAAAAGCAACCAGAGTAAGCCACAAAGAAATTGATGGCAAAAAAGTTCGCATCTGCAAAAAATGCGGGGCAAGCCTTGATAAAGAACATGTAAAAACTGTTAAAAAAGAGGCTAAAAAAGCAGAAAAAACAGCAAAAAAGGCTGAAAATGCTGAAAAAATTCAAAAAACCGATGCTGAGGTTAAAGAAACCAAGGCTGAGGCAACACAAGAAAAAGCAGTTAAAACTGCACCTAAAAAGTCGAAAACAACCACACAAGGCAAGTAAGAGAGGTTCGTTATGGCAAAGAAAGAACAAAACAGAATGGTTAAACTTTACAGAGAACAGGTTGTTCCAGCGCTTACCGCTGAATTTGGTTACAAGAATGTTAATGAAGTTCCAAAACTCGTTAAAATTGTTGTCAACGCAGGCCTTGGTGATGTAAAAAGCAACTCAAAGAGTTTCAACACTGCTCTTGAAGAACTTGCTTTAATCACTGGTCAAAAACCTGTTGCAACCCTTGCTAAAAAATCAATTTCTAACTTCTCTCTTAGAGAAGGTCAAAAAATTGGCGCAAAGGTTACTCTTAGAGGGGATAAAATGTATGAATTTTTTGACAGACTTATCTCTATCGCTCTGCCAAGAGTGAGGGACTTCCATGGTGTGCCTGACAAAGCCTTTGATGGCAGAGGAAATTATTCCCTTGGCATTAAGGAACAACTTATCTTCCCTGAAATTTCATACGACAAAATTGAAAAAGTAAGAGGATTTGATATTGTTTTTGTTACCACTGCAAAAACAAATGCAGAGGGCAAGGCACTGTTAAAGGCACTTGGAATGCCTTTCAGTAAGTAAGAGGTGAAGTATGGCAAAGAAAGCACTTATTCAAAAACAACAAAAACCAGCAAAATATAAAACCAGAGAATACACTCGTTGCAGTTTGTGTGGCAGACCTCATGCAGTGCTTAAAAAATATGGCATTTGCAGAGTTTGTTTTAGAGAACTTGCAAACAAAGGTGAAATCCCTGGCGTTAAAAAGGCTAGTTGGTAAGGAGGAGAAAGATGTTATTGACAACAGATTCAATCGCAGACATGCTTACAAGAATCAGGAATGCGCTTAAAGTTAAGCACGCTGATGTTGTGGTTCCTGCGTCAAAAGAAAAAACAGAAATAGCAAAAATTCTCCTTGAAGAGGGTTACATCAATGCTTTTGAAATTAAAAGCAATGGAAAATACAACGACATCATCATCACCTTGAAATATGATGATGAAGGCCAAAGTGTTATTCAAGGCTTGAAAAGAATTTCAAAGCCAGGCCTTAGAGTTTATGCTCAGGCTGACAAAATCCCATATGTTATCAGTGGTCTTGGAATTGCAATAATCTCAACAAATAAGGGCATCGTTACTGACAAAGTTGCAAGAAAACTTAATGTCGGCGGCGAAGTGCTTGCATTTGTTTGGTAAGGAGGGCAAAATGTCAAGAATTGGAAATAAACACATTTTAATCCCACAAGGAGTTACTGTAACATATGCAGACGGAGTTATAACTGTTAGTGGCAGCAAAGGCACATTAACTCAGGTTATTGACAAAGTTATCACTCCAAAGATTGAAAACAATCAAATTACATTCGTAAAAAATAACGCTGAACAAGAAACCGATGCTAAACAAGGGCTTTACAGAGCGCTTGTTGCAAACATGGTTAAAGGCGTTAGTGAAGGTTTTGAGAAAACAGTTGTCATCAACGGTGTAGGTTACAAAGCACAAGTTAATGGCAAGAAAATTGTTTTGAATGTTGGATTTTCACATCCAGTTGAAATTGAAATTCCTCAGGACCTTAACGCAGTTTGTCCATCAATAACTGAAATTAAAATCACAGGAATTGACAAGCAAAGAGTTGGACAATTTGCATCAAATATTCGCGACATCAGGCCTGTTGAGCCATATCACGCATATGGAATTAGATACAGCGATGAAGTCGTTATAAGAAAAGTCGGAAAAGCCGCAGGTAAAGGCAAGAAATAGGGGGAAGGGCAATGATTAACGTAAAAGATAAAAACAGCGAAAGAAAAGTTCGTCATGCAAGAGTTAGAAAAAACCTTTCTGGCACAAGTGCAAAACCAAGACTTTGTGTTTACAGGTCTTTAAACAAAATCTATGCTCAAATTATTGATGACGAGCGCAGAGTTACACTTGTAAGCGCTTCTTCTCTTGATAAAGAACTTGCTCCTACTCTTGCTGGTAAAACCAAAACCGAGCAGGCTAAAATGGTTGGCGAAGCAATTGCTAAGCGCGCTAAAAAAGTAAAAATCACCGAAGTTGTTTTCGACAGAGGTGGCTACATCTACACAGGCAGAGTTGCAGCACTTGCTGAGGGCGCTAGAAGCGCTGGCTTGAAATTTTAGGAGGAAGGGAAATGGAAGAAGTTAAAAAAGACAAAAAATTTGAACCAAAATCCAGAGAAAACCGCCGTAGCCCAAGAGACGATGGAGGGTTTGAAAACAAACTCGTAACCGTTAGAAGAGTTACAAAGGTTGTCAAAGGTGGAAGAACACTTCGTTTCTCTGCTCTGGTTGTTGTTGGTGATGGCAAAAACAGCGTGGGAATTGGTGTTGGAAAAGCAGCCGAAGTTCCTGCTGCAATTGATAAAGCCGTTGCTGCGGCAAAGAAAAATATGCATTTAATTCGTGTTGTTGATGGCACAATCCCTCATGAAGTTGTTGGAAAGTTTGGTTCTTCAAACATCATCATGCTTCCTGCTAAACAGGGTACTGGTGTAATCGCTGGTGGCTCTGCTCGTGCCGTTTTGGAACTTGCTGGAATTAAAGATATTGTTACTAAAATTCACGGCTCAACCAACAAAATCAACGCGGTTAAAGCAACTATGAACGGGCTGATTGCTCTTCGCACTCGTGAAGAAATCGCCGCTCGTCGTGGTAAAAACCCAGAGGAAATTTAGGAGGGCGCTATGGCAGATAAAACTATAAAAGTAACTTGGGTTAAGTCCACAATTGGATATAACAAAAAACAAGCAAAAATAGTCGAAGCATTGGGCTTTAAAAAACTTGGTCAAACAAGGGTTTTGCCTGACAATGCAAGCATTAGAGGAAGCATCTTCCATGTTAAGCACTTGCTTAAAGTGGAAGAGGAGTAGGAGGATATTATGCAGATAGGAGATCTTAAACCTGCACAGGGCGCGACCACTAAAAAGGTGAGAGTTGGTCGTGGCATCGGCAGTGGCATTGGCAAAACAAGTGGCAGAGGCCACAAAGGTCAAAATGCCAGAAGTGGTGGAGGAGTTAAGGCTGGATTTGAAGGCGGAAATATTCCTCTTATTCGCAAAATCCCAATCAGGGGCTTCAACAACAAAGACTTCAAGAAAGTTTACTCAACAATCAATGTTGGCGAGTTAGACGTGCTTGACGCAAACACAGAAGTTGACATCAACTTCCTTTATGAAAACAGATTCATTGGCAAAATTCAGCCATATGGATTAAAAATTCTTGGAAATGGGGAACTTACAAAGCCTCTTATTATCAAGGCTAAAAAAGTTACCGCTGCTGCAAAAGAGAAAATCGAAAAGGTTGGCGGAAAAATTATTGAGGAGTAAGGTATGTTTAAAACCCTTTATAACGCTTTCAAGATAAAAGATGTTAGAAGAAAGTTACTTTTAACCCTTCTTCTTCTTTTCATATATAGGCTTGGATGTTGGCTTCCTATTCCAGGTTTTGACATCAGTGCCATTTTAGAGCAAGATAACAATCTTTCCAGCGGAACAAGCATTTTCGGCTTAATGAACATGCTTAGCGGAAATGCGCTGCAAAATTGTTCGGTGCTGGCGCTTGGCGTTTCGCCGTATATCACGGCAAGCATTGTAATTCAACTTTTAACAGTTGCAATTCCTGCTCTTGAAAGGCTTTCAAAACAAGGCGAAGATGGCAGAAGAAAAATCAATCTTTACACCAGAATTGCCGCGCTTGTGCTTTCAATCGCGCAGGCAGTTGGCATTGTTGTGGCATACAGCGACGGGCTTGATGTAGGCAACGCTCTGTGGGCTGGCGCACCAACATGGCTTATTGGCATGGGTGTTGTGATTATTCTTGTGGCAGGCGGCATGTTCACAGTATGGATTGGTGAAAGAATCACTGATTTGGGCGTTGGAAACGGCATGAGTTTGTTGATTTTCGTGGGAATTCTTTCTTCAAGCATGAGTTCAATTGCTCAGGGAATTGCTCTTGCAACGGAAGACATCACCGTGGTTTGGACAATCGTGCTTTACATTGTTGCAGTTGTTTTAATTTTCGGTTTGATTGTTTTTGTGGATAGCGCAGAAAGAAAAGTGCCAATTCAATATGCAAAACAAATCAAAGGCAGAAAGATGTATGGCGGGCAGAGCACATTCATTCCAATTAAGGTGAATGGCTCGGGCGTTATTCCAATCATCTTTGCAAGTGCACTTTTAACTTTCCCACAACTGATTATTTCAATCTTCGCACCAGAGTCAACTTGGTATCAACAATGGCTGGGAACAAACTCTTGGCTTTATATCGTTCTGCTTGCACTTTTAATTTTGGCATTCTCGTTCTTCTATGCTCAAATCACATTCAACCCAGAGGATGTAAGCAAGCGAATTCAACAGCAAGGTGGCTTCATCCCTGGCATAAGGGCTGGAAAGCCAACGGCAGAATATTTAAAGAAAATTTCAAGAAGAATCACGCTTTTCGGTGCTATATTCTTGGCGCTGATTGCTCTTATTCCATCACTGGCATTTAAGGCAATAGGTGATTCCATAAGTTGGGGAGTGCTGATTAACGCATTCAGTGCAACTGGGCTTATGATTCTTGTTAGCGTGGCGCTTGAATTTGACAAGCAACTTGAAGCGCAAATGCTTATGAGAAACTATAAAGGTTTCTTAAACTAAGGCTATTTCAATGGGAGGGGTTCCCTCCCGTTGTGAGCAATAGTGAAAGCAATTTCACAAAAACACGGGCAACGCCTAAAAAAGGAGAAAATCATGAAATTAGTGCTTTTAGGGGCAGCAGGCAGTGGCAAAGGCACACTCGCAAAAAAAATCACCAGAGATTTTGGCATTCCACAAATATCAACTGGCGACCTTTTTAGAGAGATTGTGAAAACTGGCTCAACCTTAGGAGAACTTGTGAAAGGTTATCTCGACAAAGGCGCACTTGTTCCAAATGAAGTGACTTTTGACGTTCTTAAAAACAGAATTTCACAACCAGACTGCAAAAAAGGGTTTATTTTGGACGGCTTCCCACGTTCATTAGACCAAGCCAAAATGCTTAGTCAAGTAACCGATATTGATGCAGTAATCAGTGTGGAACTTGGGTTTGAGGAACTTGAAAAAAGGCTTGTTTCAAGAAGAACTTGCCCAAAATGTGGCGACATTGACAATGCAAATTATGAAGGTTTCACCGGATATTGCAGAAAATGTGGCACAAAACTGTTTCAGCGTGATGACGATAAACCTGAGGCAATAAAGGCTCGTCTGGAAGTTTATAAAAACAACATAACACCACTTATAAACTTCTACGGTGATAAGGTGTTTACTGTTTCAAGTGCAGGTTCGCCTGACGAAACATACGCACCAGTAAAAACTTTTTTGGTTAAATTGGAGGCAAAAATTTGAACCATTTAACGCCAGCAGAAATTGTTTTAATGAAAAAGGCAGGGGCTTTAACCAGAGATGCCCTTAATTATGCTGAAACGCTTATAAAACCAGGCGTTTCAACATTAGAACTTGACAACTGCGTAAAAAAGTTTATAATAAATAGTGGTGGTCAGCCGTCTTTTTTGGGCTATGAGGGTTTTCCGGGAAGCATCTGTGCTTCCGTCAACGAAATGGTTGTGCACGGAATTCCATCAGCAGACATTATTTTAAAAGAGGGCGACATAATCAGCATTGATGTTGGGGTTATTTATAAAGGCTACAATGGCGATGCTGCAAGAACCTTTCCTGTGGGAAAAATTTCTCCTGAGAAGGCTAGGCTTATTGAAGTTACTAAACAAAGTTTCTTTGAGGGCATTAAAGAGTTGAAAGTGGGAGAAAGACTTGGCAAGGTTTCGCACGCCATACAAACCTATGCTGAAAAGCATGGTTACAGCGTGGTGCGTGAACTTGTTGGGCATGGCATCGGCAGAAAAATGCACGAGCCGCCAAACATTCCAAACTATGGCAAGCCAACTGATGGGCCGATTGTTACTGACGGGGCATGCCTGGCGATTGAGCCTATGATTAACATGGGCAAAAAAGAGATTGCAATGCTTAGGGATGGATGGGGCATCGTCACACGAGACCATATGCCATCCGCCCACTATGAAAACACTGTTTTTGTTACCAAAGATGGTGTGGAAATTCTAACTTTGTAGGTGAAACATGCAAGTTGGAGATATTGTTGTTGCAACAAAGGGAAAGGAAAAAAATGACATCTTTGTGGTTGTAAAAATTGAAGGTGGCTTTGCTTACATTGCAAATGGAAAACGCGTTTCGGTTTTTAAACCAAAAAAGAAAAATGAGAAACACATTCAAAAAGTTTCAAAACAAAGATTTTTGCTTAGCGATGAAAAGGATATTAAAGTCGATGCCGCTGTGCGAAAATATCTAAAAACCCAAAAGGAGAGGATATGTCAAAAGAAGATGTAATTGAATTTGAAGGTGTGGTGGAGGAATTATTGCCTAATTCCACATTTAAAGTTCGCCTCATCAACGGGCATGTCATTATCGCTTACATCTCTGGCAAACTTAGGGTGCACTGCATCAGGGTTGTGGAAGGAGATAAAGTAAAAGTCGAAATGAGCCCTTACGACCTTACAAAAGGCCGAATTACATGGCGAGACAAGGGCTAAGAAGGAGTAAATTATGAAAGTAAGAGCATCCGTTAAACCTATTTGCGATAAATGCAAGGTTATTAAAAGAGACGGGAAAGTTATGGTTATTTGCCCAAAAAGTGCTAAGCACAAACAAACTCAGGGCTAAAATTAAGGAGATAAAAATATGGCAAGAATTGCAGGTGTAGACCTTCCAAGAGAAAAAAGATTAGAGATAGGACTTACCTATATCTATGGTATCGGCCAAGTTACAGCCGGTAAAATTTGTGCTGAAACAAAAATCAGCCCAGATATTAGAGTTAAAGATTTGACTGATGACCAAATCGCTAAACTTCGTTCTTACATCGAACACAACGTAACCGTTGAAGGAGACCTTAGAAAAAAAGTTAGCCTTGACATTAAAAAATTAAATGAAATGGGCTGCTATCGTGGCATTCGTCACCGCAAAGGGCTTCCTGTTCGTGGACAAAACACACGTAACAATTGCAGAACAAGAAAAGGACCAAGAAGGGCTGTTGCTGGCTCATCTAAGAAGGGTAAATAAGGAGATAAACAATGGCAACAAAAACTAACACAAAAAATAAAAAAACAACAACCAGAGTTAGAAAGAGAGTTTCTAAAAACATTTCTAATGGACAAGTTCACATTAAAACCTCTTTCAACAACACCATTGTAACCTTCTCGGATGCAGAGGGCAATGTTATTTCATGGTGCAGTTCTGGTAAACTTGGGCTTAAAGGCTCAAAGAAAAGCACACCTTTTGCTGCTCAAACATGCGTTGAAGAGGCTGCAAAGGTGGCAAAAGAACATGGCCTCAACTCTGTTGAAGTATATGTTAAAGGCCCAGGCAGCGGAAGAGAGGCTGCAATCAGGGCTCTTCAAAATTGTGAACTCAATGTAACTCTTATCAAGGATGTTTCTCCAATCGCACACAATGGATGCAGACCTCCTAAGGTTAGAAGAGTTTAAAAGGAGAAAAACTTATGGCAAGAACTATTGAACCTGACTGCCGTCAGTGTAGAAGAGAAGGGTGCAAACTTTTCCTTAAAGGCGAAAGATGCACCACTAAAAAATGTGCTATGGAAAGGCGTCCAGTTATTCCTGGCCAACATGGCAATTCACGCAGAAGAGTTACATTCACTGAATACGGCTCACAACTTCGTGAAAAACAAAAAATTAAAAGAATTTATGGCTTGTTAGAAAACCAGATGCGCGCTTACTATGAAGAGGCTGAAAGAATGAAAGGCGTAACTGGTGATAACATGCTTTCCCTTATTGAAAGAAGGCTTGATAACGTTGTTTACCGCATGGGCATTGGTGCAAGCAGAAAGCAAAGCCGCCAAATGGTTAACCATGGTCTTATAACAGTTAATGGCAGAAGAGTTGACATCGCATCTTATCTTGTTAAAGCAGGGGATGAAATTGCTGTTAAAGAAAACAAACTTGAAAAAACAATGATTAAAGCAATCAAAGGCATGAAAATTGTTATGCCAAAATGGCTTGAATTTAACAGTGAAACTTTGAAAGGCAAAATTCTTGCTCTTCCTCAAAGAGATGATATTGATGCCGACATTAAAGAACGTCTTGTAATCGAGCATTATTCGAGATAATTGGAGGGATAAAATTATGATGGAAATGGAAAAACCAAAAATCGTTTGTGAAGAAACCGAAGGCGGCGCATATGCTAGATTTACAGTTGAGCCACTTGAAAAAGGTTATGGAATCACGCTTGGCAACTGCATGAGAAGAACACTTCTTTCTTCGCTTCCTGGCTCAGCACCAATCGCTGTTAGGATTGCTGGTGTGCCTCATGAATTTTCAACAATAAGAGGTGTTACAGAAGATGTTGTAGACATCATCTTAAACCTTAAAACATTGTTTGTTAAAGTTAACAACAAAGACAGAAACTTTATCACATTTTTAAGGCTTAAAAAGCAAGGTGCAGGCGAAGTTACTGCAAAAGACTTTGAGCCAAACGATGAAGTTGAAATTCTTAACCCAGACCTTCACATCTGCACAATGGACGATGGCGCTGTGCTTGATATGGATGTTATGATTGGCAATGGAAGAGGCTATGTTCCAAGTGCTCAAAACAAAACAAAATTTGACAACATCGATTTCATCGCGATGGATTCGCTTTTCTCACCAGTAAAAAAGGTGAATTTCAGCGTGGAAGCAACTCGTGTTGGACAAAGCGTGGATTTTGACAAACTTGTTTTGGAAGTTGAAACAAACGGAACTGTAAAAGCAACAGAAATTGTTTCTCTTGCAGGCAAAATCATGATGGAACATGTTGGATTGTTTGTTGAACTTTGTGAAGATATGGCAAACGAACAAATTTTGGTTTCTAAGGAAGAAGACAAACAAGTTAAAATTTTGGAACTTCCAATAGAAGAGATGGACCTTTCAGTTAGGTCTTATAACTGCCTCAAACGTGCAGGCGTTAACACTGTTGAGGACATTGTGAAGAAATCAAGAGCCGATATGCTTAAAGTTAAAAACCTTGGAATTAAATCTATTGACGAGGTTATTCAAAAACTTGAAAGTTATGGCCTTTCACTTCGCAAAGATGAAGAATAAAAGGAGAGAACAATGGCTAACGATAAACTTGGTAGACCATCCAAAGAGAGAGCAGCAATGCTTAGAGGTTTAGTAACCGATCTTCTTTGGTACGGAAAAATTCAAACAACCCTTGCAAAAGCAAAGTCTGTTCGTTCTGAGGCCGAGAAACTTTTAACCGCAGCAATCAAAACATATAAAGATACTGTAACTGTAACAAAGGAAATCAAAGATGACAAAGGCGTTAAAGTTAAAACCGAAGTTGTCAATGATGGTCCTAAAAAACTTGCTGCAAGAAGAAAAATCATGGCTTATGTTTATGATAAGCAAGAACAACGCGCAGACAAAGAATCTAAAACTGCTTTCCAAGCAAGAACAGAGGGCATCAATCATCCTCTTCTTGAAAAGATTTTCAACGTGTATGCTCCAAAATATGCAGAGCGCGCTGAAAAACTTGGACAGGGCGGCGGATACACTCGCATCATCAAACTTGGTATGCGTAGGGGAGATGCTGCTGAGATGGCAGTGATTGAACTCATCTAATCGTGGGGGCAAACAAAAAATTAACGCGGGCACGCCTAACGGCTAACCGCTTTTTTTGTTTTCTCCCACGAACCCTCGGGCGAATTGCAACTTAATGCTTGTTTTCGCCTTTTGGCGAAAATCTGCGCGCGAGCAGTTGAATTCGCCCTCTCGCGGCCAAACGAAAATCGCGCTAACGCTGGCGATTTTGCCGCGACTTAAAGAGGAAGTGGTTAAAAATGGACGCGGCTGGCGCATTAGACGAGAAAGGCGAACTTGCTTGCAAGGGTGAGCCTGCCGAAGTCGCATTCTCTCGCAGAGAGAATTAGAGGTGACAGCAAATTTTCATGAACAGGCACAGCCTTTGCCTCATGAAAATTTGGCTCCAATGTTTTAAAAAGATAGGGAAACCTATCTTTTTTTATTAAAAAATGAATAATTAAAAAATAATTAACAAAATTAAATTTTTTTCATATTTATTTATATGAAAATAAAAATAAAAAAGGTTAAAAATGCAGATTTAAAAAATTATTGCTCTTTTAAAATTGGTGGGAGAGCAAAATGCATTTATTTTCCTGAAAATATCGGGCAAATAAAATACTTAATAAATGCTTTAAAAAACAAAAATAAAGAATATTTAATTCTGGGAAATGGCACAAATATATTATTTCCTGATAAAAAATTAAAAAAGATAATAATTTGTTTAAAAAAATTAAATGAAATTCAAATAAATGGTGAAGAAATTGTTTGTGGTGCGGGTGCAAACCTCTTTAATCTTAACAGCGCGTGCGCACAAAACAGTTTAGAGGGGTTGGAGTTTACATATGGTTTGCCAGGAAGCGTTGGTGGAGCAGTGGCTATGAACGCTGGTGCATTCGGTGATGAAATTTGCAATCATCTTTTTGAGATTGTGGTGTGTAAGGATGGTGAAATTTACTCTCGCCAAAACTTAAAATTTCGCTATCGCAAAGGTCCTCTTGAAAAAGGCGAGATATTGTTGTTTGCAAAATTTAAATTAAAAAAGGGTGAAAAACAAAAAATAATTCAACTTCAACATGATTTTTTGCAAAAACGGCGAGACACTCAACCATATGGAGAGTGTAGCGCAGGCAGCGTGTTTAAAAGAGGGGAAAACTTTATTCCTGCAAAACTTATTGACGAGTGGGGGCTTAAAGGTTTAAAAATCGGCGGCTGCGAAATTTCAAAAAAGCATGCGGGGTTTATTGTCAGCGCCGGCAAGGCTAGGCAGAGTGATGCTTTGGCGCTTATTGAACTTATCGAGTGGGTGGCAAAAGCAAAGGGATATATTTTCGAAAGAGAAATTGTGGTTGTAACCAATTAGGCAAACTGCGCTTTTTCTGCAAATTACTTTTTCGCTATGCTTGCAAAAATTGGGGTAAATTGCTATACTTAAACTAAGGAGTTAGCATGATACTTTATGGTGATTATCATACACACACTGTGTATTCAAAACATAACCACGGCAAAGGCACGGTTTTGCAAAATGCCACGGTTGCCGCTGAAAAAGGTTTGAAGCAAATTGCTGTTACAGACCACGGCTTTAATCATGAGTTTTTTGCAGTAAAAAGAAAAGAATTGCCGCAAATCCGTGAGGAAATTTTGAACGCGAAGGAAATAACCGGCGTGGATATACTGCTGGGCGTTGAGGCAAATTTGATTTCGCTTTCAGGTGAGGTGGACTTAAAGGAAGAGGACTATGAAAAACTGGACATCATCCTCATGGGTCATCACAAACTTGTTAAAACCCCAACTTTGCGGGACAAGTTTAAACTTATGTATGCCAACATGACAGGTTCGCCTTACAAGGCTAGTGCGGACAGGCTTGCGCGCAACACCACAGCATTTTTGAAAGCGCTGGATAAATATCCAATCGATGTGATTACTCATCTTAACTATGGCTGCCCAACTGACACTCTGGCAGTGGCAAGGCTTGCTAGGCAAAAGGGCGTGCTTGTGGAACTTAACGGCAAGCGCATCAATTTCACTGATGAAGAGGTGCTTACAATGGCGGAAGAGGGCGTGAAGTTTATCATCAACTCGGATGCTCACGCACCGCAGCAAGTTGGGGAATGCAACAGGGCGATAAACCTTATTTACAGGCTTAACATTCCACCACATTTGATTGTCAATCTTGACAAAGAGCCAAATTTTCAAAAGAAGAGGGGCTGAATTTGAGTTTTTCCAAGGATGTTAAAATTGAATTGCTTACTGGCAGCGAGGAAACGGCAGACACCGCTTTTGCATTTTTGTCGGGGCTTTTGCATGGCGCGGGCGAGATTGAAAAAAGCGCCCAGGGCCTTAAGGCTTACATCGTAACCGATTTAAATGAGTTATATCAAAAGGTCAACAACATTGTGCATGCTTTGTATGGCGACTACTTGGAACTTGAAATTGAAGACGACTATGTTATCAACAAAACCACCTATTATCGCATTACTTTCCCAGTCAGCATTGCTCAAAGTGTGCTGCTTGACGCGGGAATTATATATTTGCAAGACGGCGGTTATCAGTTAAATTATGGCGTTGACAGCAACATTGTTGCATCAAATGAGGAGAAAATTGCGTTTTTAAGAGGGGCGTTTTTGGGTTGCGGAACTTCATCGATAAGGTTGAGTGAGGCCGAGAATGTTAAAACATCCTCTGGCTACCATTTGGTACTTTCCTCTCTCAGCCATGAGTTTTTAACAGACACGGCTGGGTTGCTTAGTGAATTTGGAATTTTTTCTAAACTTGTTGAAAGAAAAAACCTTTATGTCTTATATCTAAAAGAGGCGGAGGCGATTAAGGATTTTCTTGCGCTGATGGGGGCAAACCAAAGCGTGCTTGCGCTTTCAAACGAGATGATTAGGCGAGAAAAACGCAACCAAATCAACCGCGAAGTGAATTGCATCAATGCCAATATTTCCAAAACCGTTGATGCCAGCATGAGGCAAATTGACGCAATAAACACAATAATTTCCACGATTGGGCTGGATAGCCTTGAAGATGAACTGCAAGAGGTGGCTATGCTAAGGCTTGCCAACCCAGAGGAGAGTTTGGAGGGGCTACTAAATTTAAGCACAATAAGCCTTTCAAAAAGCGGGCTTAACCACAGGCTTAAAAAACTTATTAGAATTGCTGATGAATTAAAGTAAGGAGAAATCATGAAACAATTTGTGCACTTGCATGTCCACACCGAATACAGTTTGCTTGATGGACTGGCTCGTATTGAAAAATTGATTGAAATAACCAAAGAGCGTGGGTGGAAAGCCGTGGCCATTACAGACCATGGCAACATGTTTGGTGTGCTTAAATTTTATGAGGCTTGCATCTTAAATGGCATCAAGCCAATTATTGGCTGTGAGTTTTACATAGCGCGCGACCACAAAGTTAAAAACACCAAAGAGGATATTGGACACCTTATCTTGCTGGCAAAAAATAATGAAGGCTATCACAATCTGTTAAAACTCATTTCAATTGCGCACGTTGACGGAATGTATTACAAACCAAGAATTGACTATGAACTTTTGAAAAAATATTCCAAGGGCGTGATTTGCCTTTCCGCGTGCCTGGCAGGCCATGTGCAGAAACTAATTTTGCAGAGGCGCTTTGACGAGGCTGAAAAGTGCGCGCTTTGGCATAAGGAAGTGTTTGGAGATGACTACTATCTTGAATTGCAAAACCACTATTTGCCAGAGGACAAAGAGGTGATTTTGCACTTGACCGAACTTTCCAAAAAACTTGGCATTAAACTTGTTGCCACCAACGACGTGCACTATCTCAACAAAGAGGATGCCGAACTTCAAGACGCGCTGATGTGTGTGCAGATGCATAAGTTTGTGGATGACAACGACAGAATGAAGTTTGAAACAAACGAGTTTTACTATAAAACCTATGAAGAAATGTTGGAGGCGCTGCCAGGATATGAGGAGGCGCTGGACACAACTCTTGAAATTGCCGACAAATGCGAGGTTGTGCTTAAAACCAAATCACTGGGCGAAATTGCCAGTGTGGACGAAAAATACAAACTTCCAGCGAATAGAAACTATATCCCTCAATATGTGCCAGAAACAGGCGAAACCACCTTTGACTATTTAAAGCGCATGGCGTATGAGGGCCTTGAAAAACTATATCCTGAAATCACCGATGAACTTAAAGAGCGCATGGAGATGGAACTGCAAACCATTAAAGAGCAAGGGTTTGTGGAATACTTTTTGGTTGTGTGGGACTACATCAATTATGCAAGGCAAAATGACATACCTGTTGGGCCGGGGCGTGGCTCTGGCGCAGGCAGTTTGGTGGCGTACTGCATTGGCATCACCAAAGTTGACCCAATGAAATATCATTTGTTCTTTGAGCGCTTTATCAATAAAGAGCGTGTGTCCATGCCCGATTTCGACGTGGATTTTTGTATGGATAGGCGCGGCGAGGTTATTGAATATGTTAAGCGCAAATACGGCCCTGACCATGTGGCAGGTATTGTTACATTTGGATCAATGAAAGCCAAAAACGCCATTCGTGATGTTGGCAGGGTGCTTAGGCTTCCAATAAGCGTGGTGGATAAACTTTGCAAAGATATTCCAAACTTTCCACCTGATGGACTTAAAAAAGATAAGCCGGTTTTGAAATATTATTTTGGCAGAACCAAAGACCCGGCGAATGATAAATTCATCATTCCAGATTTAAAAAAGGCATATGAAGAGGATGAACTTGTCAAGAAGGTTGTTGACATGGCAATCAAACTTGAAGGCGTGCCAAGAAACACATCCATGCATGCGGCAGGTGTGTTGATTGCTCCACAACCTGCATCCGATTTTGTGCCACTTGCACGAAACGGCGAGGATATTGTTACTGAATATGACATGATTGAAATTGAGCATCTTGGGCTTTTGAAGATGGACTTTTTGGGGCTTAGAACACTTACCGACATCAAGAAAGCGCAGGATTATATCAAAGAAAACCATGGCGTGGACATTGATTTCTACAACATGGAATATGACGACCCAAAAGTTTTTGAACTGATAAGTTCGGGCAACACCGATGCCGTGTTCCAACTTGAAAGCGCGGGCATGAAGCGGTTCATGAAGGATTTGGGGCCAACCTGCATGGACGACATCATTGCGGGGATTTCGCTTTACCGTCCAGGACCAATGGATTCCATTCCGCAGTTTGTCAAGTGTAAAAAAGACCCTTCTGCCGTTGTGTATGACGACCCATGCTTGGAAGATATTTTGGATGTTACTTACGGGTGCATTGTCTACCAAGAGCAGGTTATGAAAATCACTCAGGTTATGGCAGGATTTTCACTTGGTCAAGCGGATAACATCCGCCGTATCATGGGCAAAAAGAAGGTTGATAAAATTGCAGCCGAAAAAGTTAAGTTTGTGGAAGGCTGGGAGGACCCAACCGGCAAAGCCTCAATTCCAGGTGCCGTAAAACTTGGGCACAAAAGGGAAGTGGCAGAAAAAGTGTTCGACCGCATGGCTGAATTTGCAAAGTATGCCTTCAACAAATCTCACGCTGCGGCATACGCATATGTGGGCTATCAAACCGCCTATCTTAAAACATACTATGAAGTTGAGTTTTTGACCGCTGTTTTAAATAACCGAATAACCAACGCGGATGAAATTAAAAAATATGTTACATATGCTAAAAAAGAGGGCTTTGAGGTGTTGCCGCCAGACATCAACAAATCTGGCACATATTTCAAAACCGAGAACGGCAACATCCGTTTTGGGCTTGCCGCACTTAAAGGCGTTGGCGCAAGCGTTATTGATTTGATTATCAACGAGCGCAACAAAGGCGGCGAGTTTAAAAGTTTTGAAGACTTTGTTTCAAGGGTGGATACTCAGGCGCTTAACAAAAGAGTGCTTGAAAGTTTGATTGTAAGCGGTGCGTTTGACACCTTTGGAAAATATCGCTCACAACTTATGGCAGTTTATTCCATTGCCGTTGACAGGGCTGTAAAAGATAACAAAAATAAACAAACAGGGCAGTTTAGCATGTTTGATAGTTTTGAGCCGCTAAAAAATCAATTCAACACACTAGATTATCCAAATATAAAAGAATACAACAAAGAGTCGCTGCTCAAATTTGAAAAAGAGGTGGTGGGAATTTATCTTTCAGGCCATCCGCTTAATGACTATCTCGACTATTACGACAACTTCAATTTGACAAGCGACATGATGAAACCTGCCGAGGATATGGACGAAGAATTGGAAGAAGAGGGCGGCGAGCAAGATGCCGTTTACGACCAAATTTATGACGGCATGCCTGTAACTTGCGGCGGAATTATCGTTGATAAAAACAAAAAATTGGGTAAGGATGGCAGAGAGTTTGCCTTTCTTAAAATTGAAGATTTATACGGGACTTTTGAAGTTTCGCTGTTTGGAAATGTTTATCCAAGGTTTAAAAATATTGTGGATGAGGATGCACTGGTTACGGTTAAGGGCAAAATCTCGCTGAGAAACGGCTCGCCAAGCGTCAATGCGCAAGAGATTATACCTTGGAAAAAGCGTGGCGAGCAGGCACAAGTTGACAACACTTCAAGCAAACTTTACCTTCGTTTTGACACTAAGGACATTGACATTTACAACAAGGTGTGCTCTTCGCTCAATGCCTATCCTGGCGAGGCGGAGGTGATTATCAAATGCACCTCATATAACAAGGCGTTTATGTATAACGCCAAAGTTGAGTTAAACAACTATCTTCTAAATGAACTATACGGCATAATTGGCTATGATAATGTAAAAACTAATCAAGTTAAAAAGGAGAACGCATGAAGATTTTGCTGATTGCAAGTGGTGGCGATGCACCTGGCATGAACAAGTTTATTGCACAAATGTATAAAAGGTATGGCAGCAGCCTTTACGCTTGCAAGGGCGGTTTTGAAGGGTTGTATAACGCAGACATTGTGCCTGCAAGGTTTTTTGAGCCGTTCAAAGTTGCAAATAGTGCAGGATGCTGTATTAAAAGTGGAAGATTTCCGCAATTTAAACAAAAAAAATATTTTAACAAAGCACTTGAAAACGCCAAGAATTTCGACTTTGTGGTTGTCATGGGCGGGAATGGTTCAAAGAAGGGCGTTAAAGAACTTGCAGAGGGCGGCGTAAAAGCAATTTTTGTGCCTGCAACCATCGACAATGATGTTGAGGGCACAAATTACTCCATTGGCTTTCACACCGCTGTTGCCATGGTTTGCTACGCCGTTAGAAATGTTATGCCAAGCATGCAATCACACTCTCGGGCGTGCGTGTTTGAGGTGATGGGCAGGCACTCGGGCGAGATTGCACAAAACGCAGCAAAAATTTTGCAGCCGCAATTTTTGATTACTCAGCCATCTCAGTTAAACATACCTGAAATGGCAAGCGAAATTTTAAAACGCCACAAAAAAGACCAAGCCACATCAATCATCATTCGTGAAAACATCATAGATTGCGATGATTTAACAAAAAAATTAAATGATGAAATTGGCCAGAGACTTGTGAAAAATTTTGTGGTTGGGCATCTTCAAAGAGGGGGAAAGCCAACAAAGGCAGAACTTAAAATGTCTGCCGCTTTTGCCTATGCAACCATTAAAGCGATAGGCAAAAATCAAAGTGGCGTGGCAATAGAGTTTGTTGACGGCAAAATGCGCATACAAGAAATATGATAAATAAAATGAGACAAAATGGTTTTTTTTGGTTAAATCGTTGACAAAAAGCGCAGGTTATGATATATTTACATAGTCGCTTAGCGCGCGCGGGTGTAGTTCAGTGGTAGAACCCCAGCCTTCCAAGCTGGTTGCGAGGGTCCGATTCCCTTCACCCGCTCCATTCGGGCTTCCATAGCTCAGCTGGATAGAGCAATGCCCTTCTAAGGCAGAGGTCGAAGGTTCGAATCCTTCTGGGAGCACCATAATATGGTGGTCGTAGTTCAGTTGGCAGAACGCCAGATTGTGGCTCTGGAGGTCAAGGGTTCGATCCCCTTCGATCACCCCATATTTACTTTTCGGTGGGGTGTCGCCAAGCGGTAAGGCATTGGACTCTGACTCCAACATGCGTAGGTTCGAATCCTACCACCCCAGCCAAGTTGGTTCGTCAGGCTGCTTTATTGGCAGGATTCGAACCTACGGTTCGCCCCTTCGGGCGGGGAACAAAGCAAGTTTGTTCCCGTTTTGACTGAAAAACAAGCACACCGGCTTGTTTTCCCGAGCGTCAAAACTTTTGCCACCCCAGCCAATAATTACGCAAAAAAATCAACACGGTTCACTAGCTCAGTCGGTAGAGCACTTGACTTTTAATCAAGGGGTCCCGGGTTCGAGCCCCGGGTGAGCCACCAAAAAACTCCTTTTTGGGAGTTTTTTTATTTAATCAAAAATTCTGGGTTAAAATCGTTATTGACTTTGTGTTATAAATAATTTATAATTCATTTATCAAAGGGTGGGAAATGGAAGATTTTGTTAAAACAACGCTGAAAAAATATTTGGATGAAGGCAAAACATTGATTGAATGCAGAAAGTTGGGATTGGACATAAGTCAATTACCAGATAAAAATTTTGATTATTTTTGTTTGTCCACGCAAAGGTTTCCAGACAACTATTTTGAAGAGGAGAAAAATGGCGTTACATATGTCACTCCTGATAAAATTAAAAATTCCCGCTTGCCGCACATGGGAATCATTCTTAAAGACGGAACAATTTTTAGAGTTGACACCTTTCATGCCGAAGTTGCTTTGTGGCTTAAATTCAACAAGCGCAACCCACAAGATAAAGAGTACATTGATTTGCGCGGCAGTTTAAGATATGTGCATTTTCCTCATTCTAAAAAATTGAGTGTGGTGCAAGGCTATGATTATTCTAAAAAATTTGAACAAACAAACTTATATGATTTGATACATGCTTGGACAACTTACTATGACTGCACAAAGCATGACACTGATATTTTGCTAACTGAAAATCAAGTTATCACGCTTTTTAGGTTGTGTAAAGTGTATGATGTTGATTTTGAAGATATGCTAAACAGCAATGTTGGCTTTTGCATGGAGAGCGTTAATCCTGAGCAAAGAAAAAAGGCAAATCAAAACAACAGTTTGATTAACGCAACTTTAAGTAGAATTCGCGATTTTTAATTTATTGTGCAAAGTTTTTTGCCAATTTTGTTGACTTATTGGCCATGTTTTGATAAAATATCTTTGCACTTAAATATTGGGGTGTCGCCAAGCGGTAAGGCACAAGACTTTGACTCTTGCATGCGCAGGTTCAAATCCTGCCACCCCAGCCAAATGAAAAAACTGCGTTAATGCTTGTTTTCGCTTTGCAGCGAAAAGCTGCGCTCTTTTACTTGTTTTTTCATTTCGCGACCAAACGCAAGTCGACGAGCGACTTGGTCGCGACTGCCGTCCGCAGCTGAAATTCTAAGTAATTTTGGGCTATGATAAACTGCGCTTGTGTTCTGTCTGTGCTTGCAGCCCGGCGATGAACGCTGGCGCTTGTTTTTTTTGTAATGCGCGGCCAAACGAAAATGCCAAAGGCATTTTGCCGCGACTTGAATTTGTTAAAATAAAACCCGTTTTTTTATTCTCGGCAGGATTTGAACCTGCGACCCGCCTCTTCGGGCGGGAAAAACAATATGCAATTTTTGCATTGACATACAGCCTTGTTAATGATATATTTAAGACATGAAAGGATTTATAAAGCCAGACTTTAAAAATTGTGTTTTAAACATTTCAGCCACTCTTGCTGAATTTTTAGGCGCGCCAAATAAAAATGCAACCTTGCCAATTTTAAAACAAGCATTACAAAGTGATGCCAAAAATGTGGTTTTTATGTGTTTTGACGGGCTGGGCTTGCATCCTTTAAAATTAAATGTGCAAAAAGATGATTTTTTGATGAGGAATATAAAACAAACGCTGACTTCTACTTTTCCTTCAACCACAACCAACGCCACAACCTCGCTGCTCACAAACCAGTGTCCTTTGGAACATGGCTGGTTTGGTTGGAGCATGTATTTTCAAAATATGCACAGCAATGTTGACATCTTTTTGGGCACAGACAGCATTAGCGGCGAAAAAGTAGGCGATTATAAAAGCCAACTTGGGCAGTTGAATTATTATTTTGATAACGCGAAAACCGACTATCAAATAAACACTGTTTTTCCAAAATATGTTGAGGTTGCTCATCCCGAACGCAACAATGTTTGTATGTCGCGCGAACAATTTTTTGGCTGCATTCAGCAAATTTGCGAAAGGGAAGGCAAACAGTTTATCTACTCGTATTATCCAGAGCCTGACTCAATCATGCACAAGCACGGCGTAACCAGCGAGCAAGCCAAACAGGAAATTCAAAACATTTCAAAATCTTGTGAAGAACTGTTTAACAGCACAAGCGACACGCTTTTTGTAATCTCGGCCGACCATGGCCAGATAGATGTCGAAGGCTATATTGATTTTTATGACGACGACGAACTTATGGATATGCTTGAAATTTATCCGTTTTTAGAGCCTCGCGCAGTTGCATTTAAGGTAAAAAATCAAAAATTAAAGCAATTTGAACAATATTTTAATTTGGCATACTCACAAGATTTTGAATTACATAAATCAAGTGATTTGGTTAAACAGGGGTATTTTGGCGAATGTGGCGATAAGCAAGATTTGCTGGGTGATTACATTGCAATATGCAAAACAAACAAACTTGGCATTTTAAATCCATTTTCGCCAGCCTTTAAGGGGCATCACACAGGGCTGACGCAAGAGATGCAGGTGCCGTTGATATTATTACGAAATTAAAAAGCCGATATGGCTTTTTATTTTTTGTGAAATTTTTTTGTTTTTGTAACAAACTATGATAGAATTATATAAGCCAGGTTGGCTTTAAGATTTACGGAGGAAAAGTGAACTACATATTCTTAGGAGTAATCATTGTTCTATTCATAGCATTGTATTTCATATTTCGTAAACAAATCAACAAGAAATTGTCTTTTGTGATGAAAGGCGTGTCGTTATTTCTTGCAGTTTGCTTTTTCATTCGTTACTTTTCTTCAAGCCATTCAATTTTTCAAGATGTTTCAGCATTGTCTGGCAGCCCATTTTCGCCGTTTGTAACTTTTATGACCGCGCTTATGGTTTGGCTGTCGGTTGCCAGCGTTATAATTTTAATGATGTTGCCATTTTTTAAATTTGATGTGCTTAAAAACTATGCAAAAACCTTTTGTTTGGTTGTTAGCATTTTAAACATTGGCTTCATGTCGCAAATTATTTATTCTTTCACCGGCACTTATGACCTTTCGCTTGGCGGAGGGTTTTACGCGATTGAGGTGGGAATAAGTTTTGTTTACAGTTTATACATATTCTTAACAAATGGTTATTTTAAAATTTCAAAAAAGCAAGGGCTTGAAATGCTTGCATGCTTGCCGATTGTTTTGTTGTTTTCAATTCCGCCGTTTATTCCTCAAACTTTTTTTGGAAACATAGGCAGCCTTGCGAGCAAAGATTTTGCGTTATATCACAGGCTATATCTATACCTATGTTTTATTGTGTTGTTTGGGCTGTATTTTCTTTTGCGAAACCGCAACAGGGAATACATTCGAATGGCGCTGCTATATATTTCACTGGTGACACTGGTTTCATACTGCTTTGATTATGATTTCCACAGATTTATAGAGCCAACAAGATGGCCGCTACATCTATGCAACACCGCAATGTTCATCACGCCAATTTGTTTGATGTTTAAGGTGGAAAAGGTTTTTTATTTCACGCTGTTTATAAACGTTTTGGGCGCACTGCTTGCAATGTTTATGCCAAACTATGGCGACACCCTCGGCGCGTTAAGCCCAACCGTGGTTAGATTTTGGACCAACCACATCATGGCGTTTGCTATGCCGCTGCTAATTATTTTGCTAGGGATTTATCAGCGGCCAAAACTTAAACATTTTTACTATTCTATGGTGGGCTTTTTAATTTATTATGTTTTCGTGCTTATTATTAACGCTTGGTTTACAAACTATGACGCTTCGGTTGACTTCTTCTTTATCAACAGCGATTTTGTGGCAGAAAAACTTGGAACTTGGGCGGAAAATCTGCGAGTGCCGTGGTCGTTTAATATCGGCTCGCTTACATTCACTTTCTATCCGCTGTATCAATTTTTGTATTTTCTGGTTTACACGGTTTTGGGCTTGGGCGTTTGGTTTGTGTATGTGTGGATATTTCAAATGCAAGATTTCTACAACATGGTTAGAGGCAAAAACAAAAAAATTAAATTGGATAGTTTGGCATTAAAGCAAAAATATAATCAAAAGGAGGTTGATAAGTGCATGAATGAGGCAAGCAAAGACAAGTTGGTTATCAGTGGCGTGTATAAGCAGTATGGCAACAATAAGCGTTACTCAGCCGAAAATGTCAGTCTGCAAGTTAAGGCGGGTGAAATTCTTGGCTTCTTAGGGCCAAACGGCGCTGGCAAAAGCACAATCATTAAATGCGTTGTTGGAATTCAGCCAGCCACTAAGGGTAGCATTGAAATTAACGGCTATGACATTCAAAAACAACCAGAAATGGCGAAAGCACAATTTGGGTTTGTGCCAGATCACTATGCACTTTATGAAAAACTCACCGGCAGAGAATACATCAACTACATAGCAGATTTATACAATGTTGAAAAACAGGATAGGGACAAAAGGCTTGCAAAACTTTTAAAATCACTTAACATGGAGCATGCTATAGATAACAAAATTGCAACATATTCACATGGTATGAAGCAAAAGATTGCAATTATGTCGGCGCTTGTGCACAATCCAAAACTTTGGATTTTGGACGAGCCTTTAACAGGGCTTGACCCAACATCTATTTACGAAGTAAAAGAATGCATGCGAGAGCATGCAAAGGCAGGAAACATTGTTTTCTTTTCCAGCCATATAATTGACGTGGTTGAAAAAATTTGCGACAGAATTGTTATAATCAAAAACGGCAGAATTGTTAAATCAGTAACAATGAAAAAACTGCAAAAAGACAACATCAACTTGGAAGAATTTTATTTAAACATTATAAATCAAAAAGATGTTTTGCCAGGCGAAGTTGAAATTCCGCAAGAAAACGCGCAGCCGCCTGAAAGTAAATTTTTTGAAGAAAAACCTAAAAAAGACGGTTGGATTAAAAAAATAATTAAAAAAATTAAATTAAAAAAACAACAAAAAAAATCAAAAAAATAATTAAAAAATCAAAAAAATAATTAAAAAATCAAAAAAATAATTAAAAAATGAAGGAAAAATGCAAAAAAATAAGGCTGAAAAATTAAAAAATAGCAAAATAAATTTAAATAAATTTAAAACGCTTTTCTTAATGCAATTAAAAGAACGGCTTAATCTTTCATTCTTAAAAAATAAAAAGCAACTTCTTTTTAAAGTTATTTTTGCAATTTTGGGTTTTGTGGTTGTAACGGCGGTGGCATATTTGGTGCTTTGGCTGTGTCAATTTTTAAACATTTTTTCAGCCTTAAACAGAATTCCAATTTCTGTTATGGCGGTTGTGTTTTTTGTAATTTTTGTTTTGAATTTGTTCACCTGCACGGTTGGGTTAAGCAAAACGCTTTTCTATTCCAAAGACAATCAAATGCTTGTAACTTTTCCTGTAAACGGCAATTTGATTTATCTTTCCAAAATGCTTGTTTACTACATAAATGAAATAAAAAGAACATTCACTTTTGTCATTCCAATCTTTTTTGCATATGGGCTTTTGTCGGCGTTGCCATTTATGTATTTTATTTGGATGCCAATCATGTTGGTTATTTTTGCAGCAATTCCAGTTTTGATTGGCGGGCTGCTGTCTTTTCCAATGCACTATGTGTTGAAATTTTTAAGAAGATTTCCACTTGTGAAAACAATCTCTGCGCTAATTTTGGTTGGCGGATTGGTGGTTGGGGCAGTTTTCCTTATTGAGGCAATTCCTGAAAACATCAACTTGATTGAAAGTTGGACTGCTGTTTCACGAGCGATGCGAAGTTTTCTATCTTGGTTTAGTGATGCTTTTTACATCTTCTATGCATTCACGATATTTTTGTGCGGCAAGTTTGAAAACTTGCAGTCGGTTTTGTTCACGGAATATTCTTGGATTGTGCTGCTTATCATGCTTGCAGTGATATTGGTTTTAGTGGGATTAAACTATCTCATTTCCAGACCGCTGTATCTGCGCAGCATCTCAAAACAATTTGAGTTTGATGTGAAAAACAAAAAAGTTAAGCACTTTAACATCAAGCGCAACAGTTTTGTTTCCACAAGCATCTATGAAAGCAGAAGGCTGGTTAGAGATAATGGCGTGCTTTCCACAGCGATTGCAACGCTTGTTATCACTCCAATTGCCATACTTTTGCTGTGCTCCATCTATGCGGCAATCAACACCAGGGCGATGGGCGATTTCTTTGTGATAGGTTTTAATATTTTAATATTATTATTGTTCATCATGGCGTCAAACATTGGCGTTTCATCCATTTACAGCAGGGATGGTGAGGCAATGTTTTTAAACAAAACCAAGCCTCAAAAACCATATAAAATTTTGTTTCCAAGGTTGTTTTTTAACTCAGTTGTCAGTGTGATTATTTTAACAATTTCGGCGCCAATATTTTTTGTAAACTCTACTTTAAGCGCAGGAAACGCAATTTTAGCGTATTTTATGATGCTTTTTCTTATTCTGGCGCACATATTATGGAGCGCGGAACTAGATTTCCTCAATCCGCAAACGGTTAGAATGCGCACAGAGGGAATACTTTCTGGAAACCCTAATGAAGTCAAATCCACAATACTGGCGTTTGCTTTAAGCGCGGTGGCGTTTGGGCTGATTTTATTCTTCCTCATGGACGGAGGAAACTTTGTTTGGTTTAAGCTTTTCTTTATTGCGCTGGCGCTGTTGCTGCTTAGAGGGTGGATGTTCTACTACAAAAGCAAAGTGTTGTTTAAGGAGATGCAATCATGAAAAAGACGATTATTTTCTCCATTGCAATAATTTATTTGGTTTCCATTATTGTGGTAACATTCTTTGGCATGCAGTCAAGGCTTGACCAATTTCAGGTGTATATGACGGACATTGAAATCACTTCCTTTGACCAAGAGGTTAATGGCAACAAGTATTTGTTTGTGGATTTTAATGATGAAGAGGGTTATGCCAGCGTGTTTATTGATTATGACTATGCTCCTGACAATGCCACACATCCAGACAGGGTTTCTTTCAGCCTTACTGGCAACACTTACACCGATGACAACGGCGAAACCGCTTATTATGCCGAGGTTTCGGCTAACGGCGAGGTTGTTTTCTATTCGCGCAAAGCGGTGGTGCTTACAATAAGAACCACCGACGGGTCAAGTCTGGCAGATTCGGTTACAATAATTTGTAGGTAAAATTGTTTGGGCAAAAAAGAATAATGTGCTAGAATGTGACTAATACTAAGATGAATAAGTAAAAGGAGTGCATATGAAAAAATTAGCAATTGCTTTTTGCGGAGCGCTTTGCGCTTGTGTTGCTGCATTTGGGGTGGCTTGTTCATGTTCAACCGAGGATGATAAAACTATTTCCAGTGTAAGCACATCATCTTTTAAAAACTATTATCACGTTACTGAAACCATCGACTTTAACAATGTAAAACTTGATGTTAAATATGAAAATGGGACGTCTGAAACTTTAACATATGCAGAGTTTGATATACCAGTGGAAGATGCCGCTGAACAAACGCAGTTTATTGTTTATACAGATGGGTTATATGCTCAAACAGCGGGAGAACTTCAAACTGGGGAATATACCATCACATGTCAAATAATAGGTAATGATACTGTATATAATCTCGGGAAGATAAATGTTTCTGAAAATATGAATTTGATTTATGACCTCGTTTTGTATTCCGAGCCTAGTTTTATTACCACATATAAAAATAACATAGCATCTGTTTCAGCAACCAACGAAGACGCTTTCTATTTGGACAACTCTGATAACGAGTATGTTGTAGGTGATGATAATGCATTTATTTTTAAGCCAACGCTTTCATTGATTAGTAAAAGTGCAAGTGAAATAGTTGAAGCAGATGAATATGATGTAAATGTTGAAGTTTACATAATGCAAAATGGTGAATGGTCAAAAATAGAAGATGAAACTTATTACTCATTTCAAAATTTTAAATTCGATTTTACTGATGCAGCAATAGGGCAATCTTTCAAAATTGAAATGACACCTGCTGATTTTGAAAAAGATATGTATGGTAATCCTGTTGAGCCAGTTACTTTTAGTTTTACAGTTCAAGATGGTTGGAATGCTTATACGGCAGATGATATTGCAAGAATCAATTTGGTTTCTGATGAAGTTAAAAGTTTATTGCAACAAAACAAATTTTCTCGTTCACAATCACAAGCGATTTTCTATGAAAATGGAAAATATGTAAAAAAGTATTATTACGATATTTGGGAAAATTATCTTGCTAGTAAAGGATATTCAGCAGAAAATTTGGTGGACGTCAATGCTGTATATATGCATAATGATATAGAAGTTAAAGTTGAAGATTTGCCAAGTGATTATTTTGTAACAACAGGTGAGGCTGGCGCTTATACAAAGGCTGATGGTTCTCTCAGGGATTATAGTTTCTTATATACACATTATTTAAATGAAGATTTCACATTTAATGGAAATTATTTTAAACTTGATGTCAGTGATATACCTCTCGGTTATTCTGATTCTGGTAAGATTTTTACAAGTGATGCAGATATTATCCCAGGACATTCAACCGTGTTTGTGTTCTCTGGTTTATTAGATAATACAACAACGGAAAGGGCATATTTTAAAAATGTTAACACCGTTGGAAATACTGGCGAAGTTCAATCTGGCGCAACTGAATCTGCGGAAGATGCTGCTGGTGGACTCATTCTTTTAAAATCAATTCATGTCACGACAGAAATAAGCAACAGTATTGCAAAACAATACATGATTGCATGGTATGCAGAAAGCAGTCAGTTGGATGTAAACAACACAACAGACAGGGGAAATGTTTATATTGATTATGTAAAAACTTACGATTGCTTTAATAGCGCTTTCTTTGCGTATGCTTCCGAAAAAAATGAAATCGCAAACAGCGAAATGAAGCGTTTTGGTGGACCAATAATGTTCTTAATCAGCGAAGCGGAAAATTCAGAAGGGACTACTGTGGGCAAAAGGAGAGGCGGAATTTCAATAGATGAAAACACAATTCTCGAAAATTATGTCACAGGAGAGGAGCCTTGGTTTTCTGTAATGAACGCTAATAAAATTGCTACTCAACTCAAAGGCCTAAATGATTTATTAAACGGATATACAGAGTCAAATATTGTATATAACAATATACCAAATAAAGAAGGCGAATACTTGAATTTGATTATGGTTGCTATGGACCAAGATTATTTAGGCTCGCAAGAAAGAAATATTTATTCTGATTATGTTTATGGAAACGACGTGCCATTTAATACTGATAATACAACATTAAATGGAATTATCGCAGATTCTAGTTATTTAAGCCCAGCATTTATGACAAGCAATGGTGAAATTGCGTATATAACTGGTAACGACAGCATGGCATTTTATCCAGGCGCCGGCTCATCATTTACAGGCGATTACCTTTACATGATGTATCCAGCTGACGGGACGATGATTGGTGCGGTTCTAGGAATGGAACAGATTGCTTAAAAATATTGGTTGTTTAAATATTAAAGTTTAGCATTAGTGCTAAACTTTTTTATTGCGTTTAAGGCAACCTTGTGTTATAATTTTTTCAACAAGGAGGAGGTATGTCAAAAGTAAAAGTATATCGCTACCCAAACGGAGCAAAAATTATTTATGTGGAAGATAAGGACGCCGAGTTTACATACTTTACTGGTGAGTTTAAAGTTGGAGCCGTGGATGAAGAGAAGGGCAAAGAGGGCGCAGCGCACTTTTTAGAGCACATGGCATTTAAAAGCACTACGAATATGAGCGAATATGAAAGAAGAAAAACACTGAATATAATGTGCGTAAACAATAATGCTTATACAGGTCCATATTCAATTAGTTTCGTTTGTTCGTCTTTGAATGAGTTGTTTAATGAGGGCTTTAAAATTTACATAGATGGGGTTACAAATTGCAAATTTGATAAAGGTGAAGTAAACAAAGAAAGAAAAGTCATTTTGGAAGAATATAAAAGAGGTTTGTCAAATCCAAATCGTATTGCAGGAAGACTGGGTTATAGAAAAATGTATAAAAATAGTGAATTTTCTCATGACATAATAGGCACAAAAACATCAATTCAAAAAATTTCTGTAAATGATTTAAAAGAGTTTTATCAAAAATTTACGCCAGATAAATTTACTATTTATGGCGGTGGAAAAATGAGAGCAAGCCAGTATAAAAAATTGATGGAAAAATATCTTGGTAAGTTTTTGTTTATGAAAGATTTTAAAAGTATTCCACAACCTATCGAAGAGCCAATAGAAAAGCCAAAGTTTTATGCTTTAAATAAAGATAATGCTCAAACGCAAGTAGTGTTGCAGATGAACATATTTAATTTTTATGATTTAAGAAAGGCTGCGTTAACTTATATAGATGCTGCAATGAATGATGTGGGAGGAAGGCTGTATGTTGAAGCGCGTGATAAACAGGGGTTGCTGTATGATATTGGCACAAATCATGGTTTAAACGAAAATTGTGGTTGGCTTGCACTGGGTTTTGGGTGCATTAGTGATAATGTGCCAAAAGTTTTAGCGATATTTAAAAACTGTTTAAAAGATATAGCAACAAACGGTTTGGACAAAGATGAATTTCAAAAAATTAAGAACACAATAAAAGTTCGTTTGGCAAATGCCAAGATTAGTTTGAACAGAAAAATAAACAATGCTTATCATGATGTAAGATTTAATGGATGTTTGCTTACTGACAAAGAAAGATACGCAGAACTTGAAAACGTTACTAATGAAAACATTAAACAGGTGGCGCAATATCTTTTAGATAACCAAAGTTATGTGATTGTTGGCGTTGGAAAAGGCATTACACAAAAACATCTTGAAAGTTACAAAAAGGCTTAAAAAATAAGCCTTTTTTTGTTGCAAAAAAATTAAAATTATTTTTAAAAAACACCTTATTTTATTTTGAAAAAAATCGCCTTTTTTGTATACTTATCTCGTATCGAAAAAAAGGAGAAATGCATGAAAAAATTTGTTTACGCTTTTAAAGAAGCAGACGGAAAAAACAAAGCACTTTTTGGTGGTAAAGGTGCAAACCTTGCAGAGATGACTCGCCTTGGCATGCCTGTTCCACAAGGGTTTATCGTAACCACTGAGGCTTGCACTCAATATTATGCAGATGGAAGAAAAATCAATGACGGCATTATGAAACAAATTGAAACTAAACTTGCCGAACTTGAAAAAATTACAGGAAAGAAATTTGGCGACAGCAAAAATCCTCTTCTTGTTTCAGTTCGTTCAGGCGCAAGAGTTTCTATGCCTGGTATGATGGATACAATTTTAAATCTTGGACTTAATGATGAAGTGGTTGAAGGCTTGGCAGGACTTTCTAACAACCCAAGATTTGCTTACGATTCTTACAGAAGATTTATTCAAATGTTTTCTGATGTTGTTATGCAACAGGACAAATCTAAATACGAAAGAATTTTAGACGAAATTAAAGAAAAGAAAGGCGTTAAATTTGATAAAGACCTTTCTGCTGACGATTTAAAAGAAATTGTTAAACTCTTTAAATCACTTTATAAAAAAGGTCTTGGCGAAGAATTCCCACAAGACCCAAAAGTTCAACTTATGGAAGCAGTTAAGGCTGTGTTCAGATCTTGGGATAACGACAGAGCAAACGTTTACAGAAGAATGCACGACATTCCATATGAATGGGGCACTGCTGTAAATGTTCAGTCTATGGTGTTTGGTAACCTTGGCGATGATTCTGGAACAGGCGTTGCGTTCAGCCGTAACCCTGCAACAGGTGAGAACCAATTATATGGTGAGTATTTGATGAACGCTCAGGGAGAAGACGTGGTGGCTGGAATTAGAACTCCACTTCCTATTTCAACCCTTAAAGAACAAAATCCAAAGGTTTATGACGAATTTGTAAAAATCGCAAAAACTCTTGAAAAACACAACCATGATATGCAAGATATGGAGTTCACCATTGAAAAAGGCAAACTTTACATGCTTCAAACAAGAAACGGCAAGAGAACCGCTAAGGCCGCATTAAAAGTTGCCGTTGACCTTGTTAAAGAAAAAATGATAACCGAAAAAGAAGCACTTCTCATGATTGACCCTAAACAACTTGATGCGCTTTTGCACCCTCAATTTGAGGCGTCTGCACTCAAAAAAGCACAGGTTATTGCCGAGGCACTTCCTGCTTCACCAGGGGCTGCTTGCGGAAAAATCTGCTTCACAGCAGAAAAAGCCAAGGCTATGGCTGAAAAGAAAGAGAAAGTTGTGCTTGTAAGGCTTGAAACCTCGCCAGAAGATATTGAAGGCATGGCCGCTTCACAAGGCATTTTGACTGCAAGAGGAGGAATGACTTCTCACGCTGCCGTTGTTGCAAGAGGCATGGGAACTGCCTGCGTTGCTGGCTGCTCAGCAATCAAGTTTGCCCCAGACGGCAAATCATTCTCAATCAAAAACAAAACCTTTAAAGAAGGCGACGTTATAGCATTCGATGGTTCTACTGGAAAGATTTATGCTGGCGCTGTTGCAACTGAGCCTGCAAAAATTTCTGGTGAATTTGCCACAATTATGGAATGGGCAGACCAAAACCGCAAACTTCAAGTTAGAACAAATGCCGACAATCCAAAAGACGCAAAGAATGCGTTTGAATTTGGGGCAGAGGGCATTGGCCTTTGCAGAACCGAGCATATGTTCTTTGAGGCTGACAGAATTATGGCTATGAGAGAAATGATTGTTGCTTCAACTGTTGAAGAGAGAAGAAAAGCACTTGCAAAACTTCTTCCTATGCAGAAAAAAGACTTCAAAGGTCTTTACACAGCAATGAAAGGCCGCCCAGTTACAATTCGTTTCTTGGATCCACCTCTTCATGAGTTCCTTCCTCACACCGACGAGGAAATCAAGGCTCTTGCAAAAGAGATGAACATTTCTGCTGCATCACTTAAACAAACAGTTGCAGACCTTCATGAGTTCAACCCAATGATGGGCCACAGAGGTTTGAGGCTTGCAGTAACATATCCTGAAATTGCTGAGATGCAAACCCAGGCTGTTATTGAGGCCGCTATTGAAGTTAAAAAATCACATGGCTATGACATCGTTCCTGAAATTATGATTCCTCTCACTTGCGACGCAAAAGAATTTAAGTTTGTTCGCGACATTGTTGCAAACAAAGCAGACGAAATCATTGCTAAGAAGAAAGCAGATTTGAAATACAAAATCGGCACAATGATTGAAATTCCTCGTGCAGCGCTCACTGCTGACGAAGTTGCAAAATATGCAGAGTTCTTCTCATTTGGAACAAACGACTTAACACAAATGACCTATGGTTTCAGTCGTGATGATGCTGGCAAATTCCTTGATGTTTACTATCAAAAGAAGATTTTTGAAAGCGACCCATTTGCAAGACTTGACCAAAACGGCGTTGGCAAACTTGTTAAAATGGCTGCTGACCTTGGCAAAAGCACTCGCCCAGACATCAAACTTGGCATATGCGGTGAGCATGGTGGAGACCCATCAAGTGTTGAATTCTGCCACAACGCAGGGCTTAACTATGTTTCATGCTCTCCATTCCGTGTGCCAATTGCAAGGCTTGCGGCTGCTCAGGCAAACATCAAAAACCCAAGAAAATAATCAAAAAAATAAAGAAAAAATTAAAAAAAAACGACCATTTTTGGGTCGTTTTTTTTGTTTTTTCCACAAAAATTAAAATTCGATGAAAAGTTTTTCCACATCTTTCTTTAAAAAGATAAAAAGAAAATTTAGACAAAAAAGTTAATTTGAGGGCTTGACAGAGTGAGTGAGTGCGTGTATACTTGTTTTTAACGAAAGGTTACAACCCGCTTTAAATTCTTCCACACAAGCGAATTTTTGCCTTTTAATTTATCCACAGGAGAAGAAATTTTGGAAATCACAAGTTACGGCAAAGCAAAAAAAATGTTGGAGCAAGATGGAGCAAACATTAGGTTCGTTGCACCAAGCATATTGGATGAAGCGCTTTGTTTGATTGCAGTTGAGCATTCAAACGATGCATTATCAAAAATTCCAAGAAGTTTGCGCACGGATGTGGTTTGTTTGGCAGCAATGAAAAATGGCAACTATTTAGGGGACGTGCCATTTCTTAACAGAACAGAGGATATTTGCAGAGAGGGCGTAAAAAATCAAAGTAAGGCTAGTTTGGTTTGTGTGCCAGAGGAACTGCTAGATGTTGACATTTGCAAGGATGCTGTTGCGGCAAACGGATACAACATTAAAGATGTGCCAGAAAAGTTTATAACAAAAGAGATGTGCAGGGCCGCTGTAAGCAAAAATCCAATGTCGCTTGAATATGTGCCAGTTAAGTTTAGAACTGATGAAATTTGTCAAATTGCTGTTGATGGCAATAAAAATGCCGCAGCATTTGCCTCTCCAAAGTTTCAGGAAATTTTAAAAGTTTCAAAAAAGCCAAAAAGTGGGTTTTTGCGCTTTACAAAATAAAAGATTTGTGCTATACTTAGCCATGAAATTTATTTAGAGGTGAAGTGTTATGATGAATTATCCGCCAATTGATGAACTTGTAGCAAAAGTAGGCAATGTTTATGTGCTTTGCAACTTGATTACTAAGCGTGCTAAGCAAATTGCAACCGTAAGAAGGGCAGAACTTGCAGGCAGCGATAAAAAAGAAATCAGCATCGCTTGTGAAGAAATCTATCAAGGCAAAGTGGTGCCAAGCGACTTTTAATTGAAAAATTTTAAAAGTGTGATATAATTCTATTGCAAAACGCAATAGAATTTTTTTAAGGAGTGTCATGTTCGCGTCAGTGATTATCGACCAAGATGTTAAAGCGCTTAACAAAGTGTTTGAATATCTTGTTCCGGATGGAATAGATGTGCAGGTTGGGGCAAGGGTCTGCGTGCCATTTGGGCAAAGAACCTTGCAGGGCTTTGTTATTGCGCTTAAAGAAAATTGCGACTATGACGCGGCAAAAATAAAAAAGATTTATGGCGTTATGGATGATTTTGCACTTATAAAGGGCGAACTAATCAAATTGATGGGCTTTATGTGCGATGAATTTCATTTAAGGCAAACCTCTGTTTTAAGATTGTTGGTGCCAAGTGAAATTCGTGAAGGCAAGGTTAAAGAACTGTTCGAAAAGTATGCAGTTTTGGGAGATTATGACCTTCAAAGTTTAAGCAGGGCAAAAAAGCAGCAACAAATCATTCAAAAATTGCAAACTGAGCAAAGGATGCTTATTAGCGACATTAAACAGCAATTTGGCGAGAGCGCAGTTAAGGCGCTTATTGACAAGAATTTTATCGTGGTTGAAAAACAAAAAATAAACCGCACTCCACTTTGGCTGGGCAGGGACGATAAGGCGGTTACTTTAAACGCGCAACAACTTAACGCAATAGAAACCATTCAAGGGAATAAAACCTTTCTATTACATGGCGTAACCGGCAGTGGAAAAACCGAGGTTTACATGCACCTGATTTCGCGCGCACTTGAAAATGGCAAAAGTGCGATTATGCTTGTGCCTGAAATTTCACTCACGCCGCAAGTGGTTTCGCTGTTTAGGGCGCGCTTTGGTGAAAAAATTGCGCTTCTTCACAGTTCGCTTTCGGCGGGAGAAAGGTTTGACGAGTGGCGCAGGATTTTTAGCGGTGAGGCTCAGGTTGTTGTGGGGGCGAGGTCGGCCATCTTTGCACCATGCGAAAATGTGGGGATTATAATAATCGATGAAGAGCATGAGCAATCTTACATAAGCGAAGCCAATCCTCGCTATAACAGCCAAGAGGTGGCAGCGTTTAGGGCAAGGTTCAATGGATGTCCGCTTGTGCTTGGAAGTGCAACGCCAAGCATTGACGACTATCAGCGCGCGATGGATGGTGAAATCCAACTGGTGGAGATGCCTGTTCGCGCCAACGGCAGGCCGCTTCCTAAAATTCAAATCATTGACATGATGAATGAACTGCGCGCAGGCAACAGCGGAATATTTTCAACGCAACTGCTCTGTGATCTGGCAAAAGTCATCAATCAAAAAAAGCAGGCCATGATTTTTATAAATCGCAGGGGATATTCCTCGTTTATGATGTGCAGAGAGTGTGGATATGTGGCAAAATGCAACGATTGCGATGTGAGTTTGGTGTATCATAGAGAGGACAACAGGCTTAAATGTCATTATTGCGGCAAGCAGTATAAGGTTTTGGATGTTTGCCCAAATTGCGGCTCGGCGCGCATTAAGCAGGGCGCAGTTGGCACGGAAAAGATTGTAAGCGAACTAAAAAATCTTTTTCCAGATGTGAAAATTTTGCGCATGGATAATGACACAACGTCAAAAAAGAACGCACATCAAAAACTGCTGCAAGAGTTTGCGTCCACTAAGCCAGCCATTTTGGTTGGCACGCAGATGATTGCAAAGGGGCATGATTTTGAAGATGTTACGCTTGTTGGAATTATAGATGCCGACCAAAGTTTGTATCGCGCCGACTATCGCAGCGCTGAGCGCTGTTTTCAACTTATCACTCAGGTGAGTGGCCGCGCTGGACGAAGCGTAAGTGAAGGCAAGGTGGATTTGCAAACCTACTCGCCGCGGCACTATGTTTATAAATTTGCAGCCAACTATGATTACAAATCATTTTTCAAAAAAGAGGCGAATATTCGAAAAACCGCCGCTTTTCCACCTTTTTCAAAAATCATCCGCATACTTTTTTGTCATAGTGATGAAAATGTGGTGAAAGATGAGTTAAAATCATGTTATAATAAACTGTTGAAAGTGCGTGAAAAACATTTTGATGACATCATCTATATGGACGCCATGAAATCGCCAATCAAGCGAATTAAAAATTTGTATAGATATCAAGTTATCATTCGCATGCGCCTTGAAAACAGCAGGGCAATAGAAAATGAAATTTATGATTGCACCTTAGATGCGTTAAAATCCAGCGTGTTTTTTGAGGTCAATCCAGAAAATATGTCATAGGAGGAGAAATGGCAAAAAGAAAAGTTTTAAAATTTCCCGATGAAAGGCTTAGAAAAGTTTCAAAAAAAGTCACCGAATTTGACGATGAACTTGCCGAACTTTTGGATGACATGCGTGAAACTATGTATGCCAATGACGGCATGGGCTTGGCCGCTCCACAGGTTGGCGTGCCAATCCGCGCAGTGATTATGGATATTTCAGGCAACTTTTTTGAATTTATCAATCCTGAAATCGTGCATGCCGAAGGTGAGCAGGAAGACGAAGAGGGCTGCCTCAGCGTTGGCAATTTTAATGATGTGGTTAAAAGGCCGCTTAAAGTTACCGTGCGCGCTCAGGATAGGCTGGGATATAAGTATGAAATAACCGGCGAAAAATATTTTGCCAGGTGCGTTTGTCATGAATTAGACCATCTTGACGGCATTTTGTTCATCGACAGAAGCAAAAATGGCAAAGAATACATCAAAAAGTATGGTAAAAAATGAAAATATTGTTTTTAGGTTCTCCAAATTTCGCAAAAATTGTGCTGGAAGGCATATTGCAGGCAGGGCATGAAGTCGTGGCTGTGATTTGTCAGCCAGACCGTCCTGCAAGCAGAGGGCATAAAATCACAATGCCAGCCGTAAAACCTTTTGCGCTTGAAAAGGGCATCCCTGTTTTGCAGTATGAAAAAGTTAATGCGCATGTGGAAGAAATTGGCAAATTGAAATTTGATTTGTTTGTCACTGCCTCTTTTGGGCAAATTCTTTCACGCGAATTTTTGGGATTAGGGCTGGGCGTGAACGTGCATCCATCACTTCTTCCGCAACTGAGAGGGGCAACGCCAATTCAAACCGCGCTGCTTGAAAATATGGATAGCACGGGTGTCACCATTCAGCGAATGGTTTATGAAATGGATGCAGGCGATGTCATCTTGCAGCAAAAAGTTGAAATCGCTCAGGATGACGATTATTTGTCGCTTGAAAACAAACTTGCAAAAGTAAGCGTAGGGCTTTTAAACGAGGCGCTTAGGCAAATTGAAAATGGCAGTGCGTCGTTCACTCCGCAGAAAGGAAAGCCAACTTTCACAAGACTGATTCAAAAGCAGGACGGCAAATTGGATTTTAATCAATCGGCGCTTGAAAATGTTTGCAAAGTTAAAGCGCTTTCAAGCAATCCTGGCGTGTATTTTGAAATAAACGGGCAGCGCATAAAAGTGCTTAAAGCGGCTGTGGCGGCAGACAACCTTTTATATCAACCTAAGGATATTATTAAAGATAAAAACCAATTTTTAATTAAATGCAACAATTCGGTTTTGCAAATTTTGTCTTTAATCAGCCCGTCTGGCAAGGTCATGGATGGCAAGGCTTTTTTAAACGGGCTTAGGGACGCTGAAAAGGTGGACTGATGATTTTAGATTATTCATTGCAACAAATTGAAGAATATGCTGTAAAAAAAGGCTTTCCTGCGTTTAGAGGAAAGCAAATTTTTGATGCGGTTATGAACGCCAAGCAATTAAATCAAACCAATCTGCCAAAGCAAGTTTTGCAGCAGATTGAAGAGGATTATCCAAACTTTGAAATTGTGAAAAAACTAACATCCAAAGACGGCACAATCAAATATGCCTTGCGCATGAAAGACGGGCAGGTGGTGTAAAGCGTGCTGATGAGCCATGACTATGGCAAAACGCTGTGCGTTTCATCACAGGTGGGTTGTGCGATGGGCTGTAAGTTTTGCGCTTCTTCGCTAAACGGACTGAT
>CALVTD010000004.1 GCA_944359935.1 uncultured Clostridia bacterium
CTTTTGCTTTTTGTTTTTCTTAAAGTGCATAACTAACATTACGATTGACAAAACAAGTGATAGTATAACGAAAATTTCAAATACTATCATTCCCGCTTCTGTGATAGTTTTAAAATTAGCAAGTAAAATGCCAACAATAACTAGTAAAATTGTTTGAGCAAGATTAAGCCATTTTATCCATTTCATAATTTTTTCTCCTTTTAATAAATTTTGATTATTATAAAAAAGCATTTTTGTGTTGTAAAGCCTTGCGACCTAAACTCTTTTTGCTTTCTCAAATCTTTGCTTGGCGGTGTCTTCTTCTTTTTATGGTATGTTTTATTGAGTTGATACAAATCAAGTAAGCAACCATAAAGCAACGAGGGCAAACGATAAATTGCTTAATATTTGTTTCCGTTTAGCCTTTCCCAACGGTCATAAAGGTTGTCGTCTTGGCTATCAAATTTGAAAACTCCAAAACCGCTTCCAAGTTGTCTTGCTTGTTCTTCGCTGTGCCCAATTCTTTGTAATAGCAAAATTCCAAGAGGTGTTAAAAAGTATTCTTTGTTCTCAAACATTACTGTTCTTTCTCCGCATACTGTTGCTTTGTATTTTGGGTCAAGCGTGAATTCTATAATGTCTCCATTTTTTATGCCCATACTATAAAAAGTTTTCCGTGGAGCTTTCTTTCCGTGTTGTTTTTCCGTTGTTATTTCAGTAGCTATTTTTTCATTGTAAATAATTTCAGCATCATCAATAAGACTTGCAATATCTTTCATAATTGAGACCGCATCTTCTGGCTCAATATTAAAAAATTCTCTTTTGGGGTTGATGCGTTTGTCTGATGCAAGTTTACCAATAAGTCTATGTATCATATGTTCTGCTTGTTTATATTTGGCAGTTTTTAGTACTGCATACATTTCAAAGGGCAAGGGTATTCCTGTTGCTTGTGAAAGTTCCCATATTCTTCTATCTAAATTGTCTGTTTGCCCAATCTTTACCCAATTTTCTTTGAAACAAGGGTTGGTTAAAATATAAACAAAACCTTTCTTTTCCATAAAATAAAAGTGCCTCCCAAACGGAAGGCACAGTCTATCCAAGAACAAACCTTCCAATTGTTGCGACACAATTGAACCCAAAGGGTGTGGAAGAATTTGTATGAATAGCAAAAAATCTTTCACTCTTTGGGTATAAATTATTCAATTGTGTCGCAACTTTATGATAGCACAAAATGAACAAATTTACAAGCATTTCGCAAAAACTTATAAAATCTGTATAACATCAGTAGTTGCATATACTTATGTATACAATGTTAAAACTTTGTTTTCTGTATGTGATTTTGGGGTTAAAATTGATAAAACTGTATGCCCACAACATATAGACACCATATAGATAACATATAGAAAAAGCCACCCAAAACCTGCGGGGTGGCGGACTATTTCTATTCTTTAACTAATCACTTCTTCAACTTTTCAACTTCTTTTCTTCGGCTTTCGTCAAGCAATCGTACCCTTTAGTATTAAAGTATACGGGATTCATTTCGGCAACTATATGATTTCTTCTAAATTTTCTAAATTTTTTTGAAAACTTTTTATTTCTTTTGGTGCAACTTTGATAGCACCACATTTTCTTTGATGTTTATATTCCCTAAATGCTTGTTCTTCTTGATATTGCGTTTCAAAATCTTTGCGATTTGTGTAGTCTAAGAAATCTTCGTAAAGTTGTAAATCTTTGTCTTGTTCTTCGCCTTTGATTTTTTCTGCTTGGTGTAAAAGATATTCAAGTCCGTTTCTATTGACTGTGTAAAATCTTTTTCGTCTTTCTTTTTTGCCGTAATAGCAAGAGTTATCAAAATCAATCAAATTCATAGCTTTAAGTTTTTTTATGCTTGTATCAAGTGCGTCCCTACCTATACAATGTTTTTGCCAAACACTTGGAGAAACTGAAAAACCATTTTCATTGTGATAAAGTTTTCCATTGATAAAGTTATATTGACAGAGTATAGAAAAAACTTTTGACATATTGCGTGCCGTTTGTTTATTCTTATCACTTGCTTTTTGTTGCTCTAAATATCTAAAAAAGACTTCACCTAAAATGATTGGCTCTAACACAAACCCACTTAACTTTACCATTTGGTGAATCAAAGCGTTTATGTTTTCATATTCTTTGTGTTTTTCTTGCTGTTTCCAAATATATTGTTGTCTAGTCATATTGCACCGCCTTTTCATAAGAAGAGTGCTTTACGAATTTTAAGTTGCAAAGTTTGTTTTTATCAATTTCAAATAGTAAAACAAAAATACCCCAAAGTCTTTGTTGTCTTGATAGCGCAACATTTGCTTTTGGGGTATTTGGTTTGTATTTACCCCCAACAATTCTTGCAAAACAACTTGCTTTTCTTGTTATGGGGGAAATTAAGTTTGGTTGCGGGAGCAGGATTTGAACCTTAGATGAACCGCTCGCTCGCGTTGCTCGCTAAGTGGTTCGCAGGTTCAAATGAATAATAAAAAACGAAGAGACATTCTCTTCGCTTCACTTTGGTTGCGGGAGCAGGATTTGAACCTGCGACCTTCGGGTTATGAGCCCGACGAGCTTCCGGACTGCTCTATCCCGCGATGTGATTATAGTATATGCCACATTTAAAAGATTGTCAACATTTTTTTTAAAAATTTATTAAAAATATTTTATTCTCTTTAAAATAATGCTCAAAAATAAAAAAATAATGAAAAAAACGGTAATTTTTTAAAAAATCTGCTTTTTTATTGATGAAAGTTTATTTTTAATCCTTGAAAGAGCGTTGTCTACGCTTTTTTTAGATAGATTTGTTTTTTGAGAAATTTGCTCGTATGAAAGCCCGGCTAAGTAATATTTCAAAACTTCAAATTCAAGCGGGGAGAGATTTTTTTTAAGCCCAGCAATGATTTCTTGATTGGTTTGCTTGTTTATAAGTTGTTCGTCAGGGCGCTGCGCAGAAGTTAGCGCAAAAATGCCAAAGTCGTCCTCATCCTCATCGGTGATTGGAAGGGCGCTTGAAAGCACCTGATTTTTTTGAGTGGAGGCATTTCTAACAGCCGATTGAATTTGCCTGCGAATGCAAAGCGATGCAAATGTTGCAAACGAAGCGTCTTTATCAGGGGAGTAGTTTTTTATGGCTTTGTAAAGGCCAATCATGCCTTCCTGAATTAAATCTTCCACATCTCCGCCCACCAAAAAGTATCCTCGCGAACATTTGTTGATTGCGGAGCGATATCTATTAAAAAGTTCAAGTTCTGCCTTGCTGTCCCCAGCCTTGGCGAGGGAGGCAAGTTCTTCGTCTGTCATTTTAACCTCTTTGTCTTAAAATTTCAAACACAACAACTCCGCAAGCCACACTTGCGTTAAGCGAGTTAACCTTGCCTTTTAATGGAAGAGTGAGCACGCCATCGCACATTGAAATTATGCTTTGTTTAACGCCCTTGCCCTCCGAGCCGATTATCACGGCTATTGGCTGGTTAAGATTTTTGGAGTAGATGTTTTCGCCGCCGGTTTCGGCTGCATACACCCACACGCCCATATCTTTTAAAGCGGCAATCGCCTCTTTCAAATTTGTAACCATACTGATTTTGATGTTGCTGATTGCGCCAGTTGAGGTTCTAACCACGGTGTCGTTTACAGTGCAAGCGCGATTTTTTGGAATGATTATGCCGTCCACGCCAGCGCACTCACAAGAACGAATGATTGCGCCAAAGTTGTGCGGGTCCTCAATGCCGTCAAGCAAAACAAAAAATGGCTTCTCTGTTGCGCTTGCAAGAAGTTCTTGCAGCGGGGTGTATTTAAAGTCCACCGCCTCAGCGATGTAGCCTTGATGGTGGGCGGTTGTGCTTTTTCTATCCAGCGCCTGTTTTGGCACGAAATCCACGCGCAAGTGATGCTTGCGCGCCAAAAACACAATTTCATCTTTGCGATTTGAAAAATTTGCATCAACCATGATTTTGTTGATGGTAAGCCCGCCTTCAATCGCTTGCCTTACTTGATTTCTTCCTTCAATCTGCATCTTTATCCTTTATTGAGGCGTCTAAAACATACAGCAGACGCTCTTCTTTATTGTTGATTTGTAGATATCCCACAAGTGCTTCAAAAGCGGTGGCGAGTTTATAGTCTTTCACCTCGGCGTTTTTAGCGGAATGTTTTGCTTTGGCATTGCGCGCACGCCTTACAATTTCCTGTTCGTCATCTTGCAGTTGCAGTGAAGAGAGCACTTCGCTTTGATGCACGGCGCTGCAATATTTGGCGCAGATTTTGTGAACTTGGTTCATAGGCGCCTTGCAAATGTTAAGCGCCCACATTCGCACAAAAAGCGTGTGAATTGCGTCACCTAAAAACGCAAGTTGCAGGGGAGAGAGTTCTTTCATGCCCGCCTCACACATTAAAGCGGAAAAGCACAACATCGCCATCCTGCATAATATAGTCTTTGCCTTCCATGCGCACTTTGCCCTTTTCTTTGGCTTTTAAAAAACTTCCGGCCTCAACCAAATCGTTGTAAGACACAATCTCAGCCTTGATGAAGCCTTTTTCAAAATCGGTGTGGATTTTGCCTGCGGCTTGCGGCGCTTTTGTGCCTTTTTTGATTGTCCAAGCGCGAACTTCTTTTTCGCCAGCGGTGAGGTAACTCATAAGCCCAAGCAAATCATAACTTGCCGTAACAAGTTTTTCAAGACCGCTTTGTTTGATGCCAAGTTCTTCTTTAAACATTTCGCGCTCGTCCTTTGGCAGAGAAATCAACTCTTCCTCAATCTTTGCGCAAAGTGTGATGCAGCCGGAATGCTCTGCCGCTGCATATTCTTTAACTTTGTTGGAAAAGTCATTTTCGCCTTTTTCTATGTCGTTTTCGCCGATGTTGGCAACATAGATTACAGGCTTAGCAGTGAGCAGCGAAAAACTTTTTACAATTTCGTTTTCTTTTTCCGTTATGGCAAGCGTTCTAACAGGCTTGCCTTGTTCAAGTTGCAGTTTAATTTTGCCAAGCAGCGCAACGCTTTCAATCAAACTTTTGTCGCCAGTTTTAATAAGTTTGCTGTCTTTTTCAAATTTTTTTGTAACTTGCTCCAAGTCAGCAAGCGCAAGTTCCAAATTGATTACCTCAATGTCGCGAATAGGGTCTACGCTGCCGTTTACATGAATGATGTTTTGATTTTCAAAGCATCTTACAACATGCACAATGGCGTCCACTTCACGGATGTGGCTTAAAAATTTATTGCCCAAGCCTTCGCCTTGGCTGGCGCCGGCAACCAAGCCTGCGATGTCAACAAATTCAATGCTTGCAGGGGTGATTTTTTGCGTGTGATACATTTGCCCCAGCACTTGCAGGCGCTCGTCTGGCACATCCACCATGCCAACATTAGGTTCAATGGTGCAAAAAGGATAGTTGGCGCTTTCCGCGCCAGCCTCCGTTATTGCGTTAAATAAAGTGCTTTTGCCAACATTTGGCAAACCTACAACACCAATTTTCATTTTAATCCTTATTTATCTAGTTCTTTCAGTTTCGCTAACGCTTTCCTCAGCATGTTCATCGGTTGTTTTTTCTCGACTGTAAACCTCATTTTGTTCAAGTTGTTTTAAAACTTCTTTTTCTTCAATTTTTGCTCTTGTTTTATCGGCGACATTTCTTGGCAAGTTTCTTGACCTAAGTGCCGAGTCGTTTTCAAGTTTTTGTTCACGCCTTATAAGTTTCTTTAATTCTTCTGGGTCGTTTCCTTCTCGTTCAACAGCGGCATATGCGTCTTCCAGTTTTGCTCGTTCATCTATGAAGTTATTTGTCCATGTCAATGAAGCATCGTAATTTTCTGCCATATCCTTTGATCTGAGTGGATATTTTGTAGGGTCTGGATCATTCAAATAATTTGATAAATCTGATCCTAAAATTTCCTTATTATTAAAATCTTTGTCTTTAATCGCGTTAGAAATATCTTTTTGTGCATCTAATATATAATCCCTTTGATTTTGCGAACATGCTGACAAAAATTTTCTTGTTGCTTTTTCGCCACGCCTATACATAACACTTTGAGCGATTGGGTAGGAATAATCGGTGACGAACTCATCGCGAGCGTCATCTTTGATGCGGGAAATTTCCTCGGCAGTAAATTCTTTGTCAGGCTGCGCTTGTTGCTTCTCTTGCAACGCAAGTTCTGCTTTTTTGGCTGCAATTTGGTTAATCAATCTAAAATTGCCACCAGCCAGCGCATTAAAGTTTTCATCTTCAAGTTTTTGCGCTTTATTTAAGCGTTTGCGTTTTGTTTTTGCATCCATTGAACTGTTAAATGTTCTTAATTCTTCAATTTTTGCTTCACGCTCTAAGAACTTCTCTGCTTGTCTTTCACGCCTTTTTTTGCGTTTTCTTTGAGCGGCGATTGATGCATTTAAGGTTGAATCAAAACTTGGTTTTCCGTCTATAAAGTTAGAGCCAAAATACAACGCTCCGCCTGCGCACAAACATCCAATTGCTGCTGGAACAAGTGCTGCAACGCCAGGAACCAAAACTGCTCCAACCATTAAGAACAGGGCAGCAATCATGCCCAATGTGCCAATGGTTTTAAAAATTGGCCCCAACGAACTTGGTTGTTTTTCAACTTTAACATTTGGTGTTTCTTTTTTGCTAGGGTTACCTTCCGCAGGAGGTGTAGGTGGAGTTCCAGGCCCGCCAGTTTCGGCAGTAGCGGCCTCTTCAACAGGAGCATCTAGCGCTGCGGCTGCCGGAGCGGCAGAGGCATCAGGTGCCGCTGCATCATGTGCGTTTGCATCAGCCGCCGGGTCATCGCCTAAAATAGGCATATCGTTATCGGCGACGATTCCTGCATCATCTACAACCTTAACTCCTTTTGAGCTCTCTGAGTCGTCTGGAACAGGACCTGGGTCTACTATTACAGCGTCAGGGTTGCTATCTTGGTTTAACGAATAAACGGTTTCATTTGCTGTGGATGTGACAATTTCAGCATAACCGGTATTGTCCGCCTGGTCTATTGATATGATTTCACTGATTTGCAATGGTTCACCTGCCGCAACAGAGGCGGAGACATGTTGCGGATATTCAAAGTTTACGGTTTCTCCAAATGCAAATTGTGAAACAGCATTAAGTATCTTAAAGTTTGCATCATTTTTGATTTCACCAGAGGCGTTTTTTGTAAATAAAATTGGCAATTCAAGTGAACGAGGCTTGCTTTTTGTGCCTACTTGAAAATCTATACCTATATCAAGAGGCTTGCTTTTTTCATAGGTGTATTCCAAGTTTGAAACAGGTTCAAAGGCTCCGTCATGGAAAACATAGTTTTTAAAACTGCGCTTTCCTGTTCTAACCCTTGCCATTATTAAAGAATTTTGAACAGCGCCGTTTTTGCCGTCGCCTTTAACAACTGGCGCATGAAAAATCTGCAAATCGCCATAATCTACCACGCTGAAAGGTTGCTTTGAGTTTGATGCAGTGTTGATTTTTGCGTGGCAATGTGCAAGTGCAAGTAAAAATTCGGTTGAGTAAGTTGAAATTAAATGCTTTTGATTTAATTCGCCGGTTTTAGGGTCAATGCTGCCGATGTTTGCGTAAGTTGCCGAGGCATCAAAGCAATCCTTAACTAGCGCTGAGGAAAAGTTAAAGCCGAAAGTGGAGGTTGCTTCATTGCCAGTTGGGCGCCTTTGCAACACGGTTTTCTCGCCGGCAGTAATTTGCAATGCTCTCGCATTTGCGTGAATAACAATCTTGTTTTCCTCTGTGCCTTTAAGTTGAATTTGAAAACCCTTTTGCCTTGTTGCGTTTGAAGAGTCTATCAAATCAATCTGCTCAATCTCAAAAGCATAAAACTTGTCAGTAACATCAATGTCCGCTTTTTTAACACCTTTCAGGGCATCAAGTTCGGTTTCTGACAAAATAGACTTTGGAATGCAAACATAGTTTTTGTCTTGCTTTTTAAAGCAACTTAGCATCAAAGTTTTTGCAGAAGAATCTGCAATAACCAATAGGTCGGTTGTGTCTGTATCAGCGCTTCTTGTTGTGTTGTCTATAATTTTATTTTTTTGCTCAAACAAAGTTTGGTTGCCTTCGGCATCCACAGAAGAATAAAAACTTGAAAAACCAACTGTGTTTATTGATTTGTCTGCGTTTGCAGAAGCATTAAACTTATCAAGTTCAACAGATTGTTTTTTATTAGACGAAGCCATCTATCATCCTCCTTAGTTAATTAATTTATTATAACCTAAAATAGGCTAAAAGTCAACATTAGCAAAGGTTTTATTACCAAATATTGACAAAACATGGCAGCCAATATGCTTGACTAAATTAAAAATTTTAGTAAACTTAATGTATTAGGAGATTTTTTGTATGGGCCTTTTTGGAAATGAAAACAAATCACAGGTTAAAAAGTTAAAGAAAATTGCAGACAAAGTTATCGCTTTGGAAGATAAATATGCGGCCATGGATGATGAACAGTTGCAGTCGCAGACGCAGGTGTTAAAAGACAGGCTTAAAGCGGGTGAAACGCTGGATGGCATTTTGCCAGATGCCTATGCGGTTGCGCGTGAGGCGGCAAGCAGAGTGCTGAACATGAAGCATTTCTATGTTCAAATTGTGGGTGGAATTGCTTTGCACCAAGGCAGAATTGCCGAGATGGCAACAGGTGAAGGTAAAACACTTGTTGCAACGCTTCCGGCATACTTAAACGCTCTTGCTGGCGAAGGCGTGCATGTTGTAACCGTCAATGAATATCTTGCAAAGCGTGACGCTGAATGGATGGGCAAGGTTTACAAATTTTTGGGCCTCAGCGTGGGTGTTGTTGTGGCAAACATGCCAGAAGATAAAAAGCGCGCCGCTTACAACAGCGACATCACATATTGCACAAACAACGAACTTGGCTTTGACTATCTTCGCGACAACATGGCTGTTTCAAAAGATAGGCGCATGCAGCGCGGTCAAAGTTTTGCCATTGTCGATGAAGTGGACTCAATTTTGATTGACGAGGCAAGAACGCCGCTCATCATCAGTGGGCGCGGTGGAAAATCCAGCGACAACTACATCAACGCTCAAAAGTTTGCAAAAAGTTTGAAAAAAGACGCTGATATTGAAATAGACATAAAAACCAAACAAATAAACATGACTGAAAGCGGAATTCAAAAGGCCGAACGCTTTTTTGGTGTGGAAAATTTGGCAGATATTGAAAATTTGGAACTAAACCACTACATCAACAACGCTTTAAAGGCCAATTTCATCATGTTCCGTGATGAAAACTACATCGTCAAAGATGGCGAGGTTATAATTGTCGATGAGTTTACTGGAAGGTTGATGCCAGGCAGAAGGTTCAACGATGGTCTGCATCAGGCGATTGAGGCCAAGGAAAATGTTGAAATCAAGGACGAAAACAAAACCCTTGCAACGATAACATTCCAAAACTATTTTAGGCTGTATAAAAAACTTTCGGGTATGACAGGAACTGCCAAAACCGAAGAGGGCGAATTTAGAACAATTTACAGCCTGGATGTTGTAACCATTCCACCAAACCTGCCAAACAAGCGTAAGGACGAGGCGGACATTGTCTACACCACTTACAACGGCAAAATCAAGGCCATTGTGGAAGAGATTGCACGCTGCCACGAGGCAGGCCAGCCAGTGCTGGTGGGCACAATTACAATTGACAAAAGTGAAGAACTGTCCAAAGCGCTCAAAGCCGCAAAAATTAAACACGTTGTGTTAAACGCAAAAAATCATGAGCAGGAAAGTGCGATTGTTGCACAAGCGGGCAGAAAGGGCGCGGTAACCATTGCCACAAACATGGCGGGCAGAGGAACAGACATTTTGCTGGGTGGCAACCCAGAGTTTATGGCGAAGAAAAAAATGCAGGATGAAAAATTCACTGACGAGCAAATTTCATATGCCACTGCTTTCAACCATGTTGATGACGAAGAACTTAACAAGGCAAGGGAAAGGTTTAACGCGCTTTACACCGAGTTTAAAAAACAAACCGATGAGGAAAAACAAGAGGTTATTAAACTTGGCGGCTTGCACATAGTTGGCACGGAGAGGCACGAGTCAAGAAGAATTGACAATCAGTTGCGAGGCCGTGCGGCAAGGCAAGGTGACCCGGGTTCCAGCGTATTCTTCTTGTCGCTTGAAGACGATTTGCTTAAACGCTTTGGCGGGGAAAGGCTGCAAAAAATTGCACAGGCGTTTAGGATTGACGAGGCCACACCAATTCAACTTAAAATTTTAACAAAACAAATTTCGGCAGCACAAAAGAAGATTGAAATTCAAAACTTCTCTGCAAGAAAAACTGTTTTGCAGTTTGACGATGTGATGAACGCACAGCGCAAAATCATATATGAAGAGCGCAACAAAGTGCTGGACGGTTTGCCAGTTCATGAGCAAATTATGGGTATGTTTCCAGACATCATCCACAAAATTGTGGAGGACAACTTGGATGACGACAAGCCCTATTTTGAGTGGGACCTTGCGCCAATCAATGCCGATTTAGAGCGCGGCTGGTTTGAAAAAGGCAGCAATGTTGTGGATGAAAAATTTGTTGAAGAGTGCGATGCAAGGGAGGTTGAAGAAAAACTTTTAAACCTCATCTACAAGCGCTATGCACAGCGTGAGGAAGAGGCAAAAGGGCTTAACATCAACTTTGAAAACATTGAAAGGTTTGTGCTTTTGAAAGTGGTTGATGCACATTGGATGAACCACATTGATGACATGCAAATTATGAAAAATGAAATGTTTTCAAGAAGTTATGGCAATCAAGATCCTGTGCTTGCCTACAAGCGTGAAGGCTTTGAACTTTTTGAAGAGATGATTGAAAAAATAAGAAAAACCACCTGCCAAATTTTGCTTGCCAGCCATTTTCAGGTGGAGGGCGAAAGAAAGCCTGTTCCAAAACCAACTTTCACACCGATTGCAAGGAAAGAGCCTTTGCCGCAAGAAAAGCAGCAGGAAAAGCAAAAACCGGTTGTTCAAAAAACCGTTGTCAATGATGCTCCAAAAGTTGGGCGAAACGAACCTTGCCCATGCGGCAGCGGGAAGAAATATAAGAATTGCTGCGGCAAATAATCATGGAGACAACCAATTTTTAAACGCGGGCACGATGCTGTCGCACCTAACCGCTAAAAATTGGTTTTCTCCATGAACCCCCTTCCGCCCCTCGGGCGAATTGCAACTTAATGCTTGTTTTCGCCTTTTGGCGAAAATCTGCGCGCGTGCAGTTGAATTCGCCCTCTCGCGGCCAAACGAAAATCGCGCTAACGCTGGCGATTTTGCCGCGGCTTAAAGAGGATGGGATTAAAAATGGACTCGCCTGGCGCTGAATAGGTGTTCGCAAATTTGTGTTGGTCGGGCAAAGCCCTTCTTCCAACAAAATTTGCTCCGAGATAAAAAATATCCCCAAATAAACGCCTATTCTGACTATCAGGAAGAATAGATGTTTTTTTAAAAAATCTTTGTCAAAATTTAATATATGAGTAATCAAACTTTTGGACAAAGATTAAAAGAGGCGCGTTCTGATAAAAAAATAACGCAAATTGAACTTGCGCAGCAGTTAAAGGTTGACAAATCTACAATCGCAAAATACGAAACGGATAGAATTGAACCAAGTATTTCTATGTTGATTGCGATTGCAAAATTTTTTAATGTGTCAACCGATTATCTGTTAGGTTTATCTGACGACTAGTCTAATGTTGCGACTATGTCTAGCAATATTTTATCTGAAATAGTATCGACTACTGTTGTGTGATAGTATTCACTCAGAATTTTTATATTTTTCGGCTTTTTATATAAGTACTTGTTACGAATATAAAGTCCTATGCCGAAATGCCATTTTATGATATCCACTTTTCTCATATTTTTTAAATCGTTTAAGTCTATATGTTTACTTATGTCTTTTTTGATTTTTTTTATTAGTTTTAACATTCCACTCCTTTTTTGCTGACCTATAATCAGAATTAACAAAATTATACTGATTTTCTGTCAGAATGTAAAGCAGAAATGGAAAGTTTTGGTAGCAGAATGAAATATTTACGAGAAGAAAAAGGGTTGACGCAAACACAGTTAGCCAAACTTTTATTTATTGATAAGTCTACAATCGCAAAATATGAAACTGACAAAATACAACCCAGCATTTACATTTTAAAAGAGGTGGCGAAGGTCTTTAACGTGTCAACTGATTATATGCTTGGGCTAGAAGACTAAAAAAAGAGTTAAAATCTTAACTCTTTTATTTTATTATTTTATTATTTTATTGTTTTATTATTTTAACATCTTTTATTTTCACAGGTATGCAATCGCCATAATAATTGCCTTTTTTATCAATGCCAGAAAAATCCACTTCAACGCAATTTGCAACGATTTTATCGCTCATAATGCAGCCTTTGTCTCCTTTGTGAATGCCGAATTTAGTATATTTTTCGTCCTCTACCAAAAGTTCTACTATTTGATAGGCTGAAATTTGAGGAGTTGTTAAAAAATTTTTAGCATTTCTTAAAATTTTTTCTTCAAATTTTAAAAAATCTTGGCGTAATTGTTCAGGAAGTGTTTGATTTTCCACAACCAAATCATTCTTATTGATATTCACAATCGCATAATCTTTTGTATCTAAATTATTGAAAAATAAAACTTCAACACAATCTCTTATTCTAAAAATAATGCCGCGCATGTCTTTTTGCAAATTATTTTGTTTGTAAGGTGTTTCATTAACCAATTTGACTATATCGTATTTTTTCATTTAACCCATCCTCCGAACGGCGTTGTATTTTGTAATTTTCCCTCTGGATAAATCATCCAGCCTGAATAGAATGTAATACCTTTTATGGTTATTGGTATGGCAATTCTTTGCCCGCATTCATCTAAACTTTTTAAAATATAATTGCCATGTAAGTATTGTTCTTCTGCCTGTCTGCAAAATTCAAGTTGTAAGTACGCTGCATCATCTTTATCAAAACCTAAACTTTCAAACAGCTCTTTTTTACCTTTTGAAGTTTCGTCATCTTTAAAGATATATTCTGTAAATTTTCTTATGTCGCATTCTGCATGTATATGGTTACTAACAATATTGATAGAAATAACTTTTTTCATGCAATCGCAATTATCGTGTTGAGGCTGAGAGGGAATCTTATCTGCAAAGAAATAGCATCCAGACAATGCGGTGCATTTTGAGCAGTGACCCAATAGCTGCATAAGAGCACGCAAAATTTCTCTAAACCAGTCTGGTTGATTCAGGATGCCTGGATGCACCCATTCATACCATTGATTTAAAAAAACATTGCCCTTATTATCTATTTTGATTAAATTATCAAACATTCCCATTATATCAAATTCTCCTTTTAAAAATCAAAAATCGAAACATAATTTCAAATTTTTTTAAGTTTAATACCAAAATTTGCAATGATAAATATTTAGTGCCAAAATTATAGTTCAAAAACACTTGCACTGTAAAAATTTTTGTGTTATACTATGCCAGTCGATAAAAAATCCTTGCTCTTTTTATGGAAAAGAGCCAAATTTGTCCAAAAGGAGGAAAAAATATGCCTAAATATGAATTGCTTTTCATTATTGCACCTGATGCAAGCGAAGAAAAAAGAGAAGAAATCATCGAAAAGTTTAAATCTCTTATTCAAAGCAAAGGCGGAAATGTTGAGGGCGTAGAAAAATGGGGGATGAAAAAACTTGCTTACCCTATCAACTTCAAAAACGAAGGCTTCTATGTTCTTATCAAAGCACAAGTGCCTGCAACAGAAGTGGATGCGATAAGCAAACTTATGAACATCACAGACGGCATTATGCGTCATCAATTTGTTAGAATTTAACATTTAATTAGGAGAAAATTATGAACAAAGTTATTTTAATTGGAAATCTTTCAAAAGACCCTGAACTTGCAACCACAAACGGTGGAGTTTCAGTTTGCAGATTTACAATCGCTGTTCAAAGAAGATTTCAAAATGCTGAGGGCGAAAGAGATGCCGATTTCATCAATGTTGTTGTATGGCGCGGACAAGCCGAAAATTGCCATAAATATTTGAAAAAAGGTTCTAAATGTGCTGTTGAAGGAAGAATTCAAACTTCATCATACGAGGCACAGGATGGAACAAGAAGATATGTAACAGAAGTTGTTGCAGATAATGTTGAATTTGTTGGAACGAGACAGAGAGAGGATGGAGATGCTCCGGTGGCTGCAAAATCACAGTCAGCAAAACCAGTTGCAGACCTTGAACCTATCGATGACGACTCGCTTCCATTCTAAAAGGAGAGAAAAATGAGCGAAGTTAAAGTTGAAGAAAAGCCAGCAAAGAAATTCCGCAAACCATCTAAAAAGAAAGTTTGCGCATTCTGCGTTGCTGGTGAAAAAGAGATAGACTATAAAGATGTTGCTAAACTTAAAAAATTCATAACCGAGAAAGGAAAGATTTTGCCAAGAAGACAAACTGGTGTATGTTCTCATCACCAAAGAAAACTTGCCCTTGCAATTAAGCGTGCAAGAAATGTGGCACTTCTTCCATTTGTTGGCGACTAAGGAGGCGTGAAATGAAAGAAAACATTCATCCAGATTATCATGAGGTTACTGTAACCTGCGCATGTGGCAACACTTTTAAAACTCGTTCAACTGTTAAAGGCGACACTTTAAGCGTGGACATTTGCAACAAATGCCACCCATTCTTCACTGGTAAGAAGAAAATCGTTGACGCCAGCGGAACAGTTGATAAGTTCAAGAAAAAATATGGTCTTGACTAAAACAAAACTCCCAAACGGGAGTTTTTTAATTGTGTAAAATCTTTATTTCTGTCAAAAATTAAAGCATGAAAGAATTCTTTTTTCCGTGTTCTATTGGGGTGCGCTGTCAAACCTCAAAGCGATACGCCCTGGCCGTGATTGACGAGCGAGGCGCGAAACGACTTAGAAGTGGACGCACAAAAAATAAGATAATTTTATGGAATTTTCCAATTTTTAGGGGAATTTCTTACTTTTTTGCTTCAATTATTGCACTTTTGTGTGCATTTTGGGATTCCACAAAACTTTCCTCACAACCTCTGCCTAGCACCGGGGTCAGCGAAAAAATTGCAGGCAAACTTAACATAAAAAAAGAAAGCGTGATTATTTCAATTTTGCTGCTGGTGAGTTTGGTTATCGCGCTGATAATCTTTGGATATGTGCCAACAAAACTTTCATTTGTTTTTATTGGCATGAGCATGAATTTTGCACTAAGAAATTTTTTGATTGCGCTTGTTAAGGTGGCTCTTTTTTATTTGATTTTGCTTATCTTGCGCTTTATTCCTGCAATGCAAGATTTGTATAAATTCAATGGCGCTTGCAATCAAGTTAGGCTTAGGCAGGGCAGCACGATTAAATCTGGCAAGGCAGATTATCACACGCCGTTTAATGTGCTGAATATAATAATTTTTACTTTTCTTTTATCCATGTTTGTGATAACATGTGTAGGGATAAGCATTGCTGCGCACTGGAATTTTTTAATAAACCTTGCGCTCTTTCTGCTTTGCGCAGGGGTGGCTTTTGAAATTTGCTTGCTTTTCGAAAAACTTCCTGCGCTTAGAATGATTGCGCTGGTTACAGACTTTTTTGTTTCTGCCAAACCAAGCACAACGCATGACGAAATTGCCAGGGTGGCGCTTAACGAAGCAAGGCTTTCCACAGGAGAAAAACAGTTGAACGACGACAAAATTTCGCTTTCAGCGCTGCTTGCAGAGATGCAGACAGAACTTGAAAAGGCGGGCAAATATGAAAAAAGCGATGTGGAGTGGATCATCGCCACCGTGCTTGGGGTGTCAAGGGCGGAGGCTAAACTCACAAAGTTTTTCACGCCAAAACAGGCGCAAGAAATTTTAAAAGCAACCGCCATGCGCGCCGCTGGCAAGCCGCTTTCTGCGATTTTTGGATTTGTGGAGTTTTATGGGTTAAGGTTTGATGTAAACAAAAAAGTGCTTGCGCCAAGAATGGAAACCGAAATTTTGGTGGAAGAGGCACTCAAACAGATAAACAACATAAAAAATGCTGAGGTTTTGGATTTGGGCACAGGCAGCGGGGCGATTGCGGTGAGCATCGCAAAATTTTCAAATGCCAAGGTTTGTGCAATAGATGTTTCAAAGCAGGCGCTGCAAACAGCCAAAAGCAACGCTGAAAAAAATGGCGTAAAGGTGGAGTTTATTGAAAGCGACATGTTTTCAAAACTTAAAAATCGCAAAAAGTTTGACGTGATTGTTTCAAACCCTCCGTATATTAGAACTCTGGATATTGCAGGACTAGATGAAGAGGTGCGAAGTTATGACCCTGCTCTTGCACTGGATGGCGGCGAGGACGGGCTGAAATTTTACAGAATTATTGCCTCGCAGGCGCCGCAGCATCTTAAAAAAGGTGGCTGGCTGTTTTTGGAAATAGGGCAAGGACAGTTTAAAGATGTGGAAAAACTGCTGCAAGAGGCGGGATTTGTTGACATCTCGTCAAAAAAAGATTATGCTAAAATAGTTAGGGTGATTAGGGCAAAATATGATAAACGCAAATGAAATTTTACAAAAAACATTAAAAATTAGGCAAAGAAGTGATGAATTATCGCAACTTATTTCATCACCTTCTGTCATTGCGGATAATAAAAGTTGGCGCGCGCTTGCAAAGGAACACGCCTCACTGCAAGACATCGTTGAGGCATCTCAAAAACTTGAAAAGGCATTAAATGATTTGCAGCAGTGTGAAAAAGACAGGGATGCCGAGCACGACCACGAACTTAAAGCAATGTTTGAAGAAGAGTGCGAAAAATTGCAAAAGAGCATTGAAGAACTTTGCGAGCAAATTAAAATTTTGCTTTTGCCAAAGGACGAAAACGATGACGGAAACATCATCATGGAAATTCGTGCTGCCGCGGGCGGCGAAGAAAGTGCACTTTTTGCAACCGAACTAATGAGAATGTATACTCACTATGCAGAAAAACATCGCTGGAAAGTTGAACTTATGGATGTCAACGAAACCGAACTTGGCGGAATTAAGGAAGTTACATTCATCGTGCAGGGCAAGGGTGCATATAGCAGGCTGAAATATGAGGCTGGCGTGCACAGGGTGCAAAGGGTTCCAGAAACCGAGTCGCAGGGGCGCATTCACACTTCAACCGCAACAGTTGCCGTGCTGCCGGAGATTGAAGAGGTTGACTTTGAAATTTTAGACAGCGATTTGAGAGTTGATACATACCGCGCCAGTGGTGCAGGTGGTCAACACATCAACAAAACCGACAGCGCCATTCGCATCACACACATTCCAACAGGCATTGTTGTAACCTGCCAAGATGAGCGCAGCCAAATCAAAAACCGCGAAAAAGCAATGCGCATTTTGCAGAGTAAACTTTACGAACTCTATCAATCGCAGAAAGAGAAGGAGTTTAAAGATAACCGCCGCGCACAAGTTGGCACGGGAGATAGAAGCGAAAGGGTGCGCACTTACAACTATCCTCAGGGCAGGGTTACCGACCACCGCGTAAACGTTTCGTCATTTGACCTTGAAGGGGTGCTTAATGGTGATATTGACATATTCATTGACGCACTTATTTTGAAAGATAGAACTCAAAAACTTGAAGAAGGCGAATAAAAAACGGGCTCTAGCCCGTTTTATTTTTTTACTTTTGAAATTAAAAAATCAACAATATTTTTTGAAGAGTAAGGTTTCCTTATTTTTTCAATGTTTTTTTTCATTTCTTCATATATTTTTGGATTATTTTTTAAATATTCAACTTTATCGCCTGCATCGGTTATTTTATCAATTCCTAGACCGCAACCATTTTCTATAAAAAATTTTTTATTTATTTTTTCATTTAATATCATTTTTTCTCTTATAATGAATGGTTTATTTATAGCGAATATTTCTGACAGTCCACAACCACCACATCTCGAAATTATTACGTCCGAGGCTTTCATGTACATATCAACATTATTTACAAAACCTAAATTTACCACATTTGTTATTTTGTTCTTCTCTATATATTTTTTAATTTTCTCGTAATTTTTCTTATTTTTGCCATTTATTATGATAATTTGCAAATTTTCATTCTTTTTTAATAGACTCTTTATAAGTTTTAATGTGTTGCCCAAACCATTTCCGCCACCTATATTCATCACAGTGAATTTGTTTTGTAGTTTTAGTTCTTCTCTTATTTTTTCTGTGTCGTATTGTTCATAAAATTCTGATTTTACAGGTATACCAGAGGTAATAATTTGTTTTTTTGTATAACCCTTTTTTAATAAATCATTAGTTGTGTTTTCAAGGGGTTGGAAAATATAATCAACGCCAGTTGAATGTTCCCAGTATGGAGCTAAACAAAAATCAAAAAGAACGGTAGCAGTTATAATATTATTTTTAAGCATATTGTTTTTCTTCATGTAAGAAATGACACTGCTAGCATAACAATGAGTGCAAACTATAATATCAGGGTCATAATTGTTGATCTGTTTTTTAAAATAATCAAGACAAGTTTTTACATAATTAGGGCATTTATCAGTTGTATGATTCACTTTTCTTAATTTATTCCAAACAAAATCGTAAATATGGGGTATATGTTTGCAAGCCCATAGAAACATTTTGTTTTCACGCGCTACGCGCTTTTCGTTATATCCAAACGTCTGAACAATTTTTGTTTCAACGCTATGATTTTGGAACGACTGAGCAAGAGATTTAGCCATCATATTATGACCCTCGCCACATGTCATAGTAAAAATTAAAGCCTTCATGATTTTCCTTTTACTTAGATTTTATTGAAATATCGATCGTTGCCACAACTTGTGGGTGAAGTTTGATTTTTATTTTGTATTCACCAACTTCTTTAAGTGCGGGGCAGTCAATCTTTTTCTTATCTATTTGAAAGCCCATTTGCGAGAGTTTTTCGCTTATTTCTTTGCTGGTTACCGAGCCAAAACTTTTGCCGTTTTCGCCGCATTTAATTTCAAAGGTAAGCGTCAACTTATCCAGTTTTTGCTTTTCATCTTTGGCGGCTTGCAAAGCCTGTTCGGCATGATATTGCTCAGCCGAAATACGCTGGTTGTTCATGGAAAGCGCGCTGTTGTCGGCAACTTTTGCAAGGGAGTTTTTTAATAAGTAATTTTGTGCATAGCCGTTTGCAACTTCTTTTATTTCGCCTTTTTTTCCACAGCCTTTAACATCTTTTAACAATAAAACTTTCATGTTTACCTCTTGACTAAAATTTTACCTATAATTTGGTTAAAAGTCAAATAAATTGTAAACACTATTTGCTAGGAGATAAATATGGATATAAGATGCAGAAGGCTTGATTGTAAATTTAACGACCACTACACCTGCAAGGCAAAAAGTTTGGCTGTTTCAAAAAATGTTGTGTGTGAAATTTATCAAAAAGATAGTTCAAAACCTCGTGCAGAAAAGGACATCAGCATTTTTGAACGCACGCCCAAATTTGCGCCACAGCGCGATTCAAAAACCATGAAAATTGAATGCGATGCCAAATGCCTGTTAAATCACGAGGGCATATGCGTGGCAAACGGCATAACTGTAAACGACTATCGTGGCAGGGCATATTGTCAAACCTTTATCAAAAAATAACGATTTTTTCTAAAAGCAAAAATTCTTGCATTACTCTTAAAAATATAGTATAATAGCCATAGGTGAAATATGGCAGAAACAAGACCTCAAAAAGTTTTTCTTAAAGTTTTTGGCAGCGAGGAAGTTTTGGAAAATCCTTCGCTGATAGATTATTATCGTCTGCATCAGGTTGATGAAATATATTTCAACAAACTGCTGGGAGATTTTTCGCCAGAGGGCAAATATGACATCCCAGAAGAAACCAAAAAGTTGCTAATCAAGGTTAAAAAGTTGATCACCGAAGTTCCGCTTAATGCTTACCTTGCAACAAGCGAACTTAAATATGTGAAACTCAACTTTTCAGTTAAATATTGGAAGGGTGAAAATAATCAGGGCGTGGCAAATCTTTACTTGGTTGAAAAATTGAATGATGCGGAACTTGTGTGTTTCATTGCGCAGTATGTAAGTGAGTATGGCGAAGATTTTAAAGAGCGCGTAAAAAAAGCCTTCAATCTTTTTAATGAGGTTGAGGAATTTGAAGATGAATATTCACAAAAGATAGATGAAATTTTTGAGCAGCAAAAGCAAAAGCAGGCAGAGAGAGAATATATTGTTGAAATTCAAGCGGAATTTTATATTAAAGAAATGCTAAAACTGCTGGAAAACAGCGGCGAGCAGGGCAAGGCGGTGCTGGCAGAGTTTAAGCCGCATATGGAAAACATGCTTGCACAAACAAACAAGAGCGGTGTGTTTGCATTATTGAGGCTTCATTTAGACAGACAGATTATCAAGCACGGCGGATTTAATAAATTTGCAGAGGAAAACCCAGATTTTATCAAAGTTTCGCTGATTTTTTCAAAGCCGGTGAAAAGGTTTGACACGGTGTCAAAAAAACTTGACGATGCTCAGGCTCCAAAGCCATATCAAGCGGCAAAGCCTGCGTCAGGTGTAGCAAAAAAATCCGGCCCAAGCAAGCCGATTATCGTAATCCCAAAGGCTAAAAACAAACTGCAAGAGGTAAGGTCATATATAAAAATGCCGGGAGGAGGCAAGGGCGGTGCTGGCAATAAAATAAACGCCAAAATTACTGGCCCGCAAAATGTGGAATTGCCAAAAGAGGGTTTGTTGCAGCCTGTGCAAGCACCACAGCCTGTTCAAATGCAAGAGGCGTCTAACGGCAATTTTAAAGACATGTTGCTAAGCAGTGCGGACGGCAGGTTGGATTCCTGTGCAGAAAAAAGCTTGCAAACATTTATGCATAATGCTGGGAAAATTGAAGGAGATGGTCTGCTTTTTAGTAAACCAAAAAGCCATGATTTTGATTTAAGTAGATAAAAAATGAAGCCGTTCGGCTTCATTTTATTTTGAAAGTTTATTTGCATTTTTTTCTATATTGCTGTTTAAAGTGTTGATTTGTGATGTGATTGCGTTTGTGATTTGCTCGCCTGAAACCAAGTTTAATTCAGCAGGGGATTTGAAATTATACACATTTCCATTTAAACTCATGGTTGAATCAATCAGTTTTTCTATGTCGAACACCTCAGTTTGTGCCTGATTGCTAAAATACATGCGTCTGCCTTCCTTGGTTGGGAAATAGTTTTTAAATGGTTTAAAACACGGATATTCTTTGATTATATCAAAATTCTTTACATATAAATTTAAAAATATTCTGCATTTCTTTTCAAGTTCTACATTTTCAGAACCAAAGAAGTAATATTTTCTGTCTAAGTTAAGCCACTCTCTTTGTGGATCGGAAACAGGCTCGTCATAATAATACGAACGCATAATGTCCATGCAAAGATGGGTAAGTTCTTTTTTATTTGATGAATCTGTGTTGATTATATATGGTTGTCCTTGCATAATTTACTCCTTACGCCTTGATTATAACACAAAAGTTTTAATTTGTAAATACCTCTTTTTAAAATTTTTTATTCGATAATGTGGATGAATACACTTATAAACGGCTGCTAGCCATTTTTAAGGCATAACTTTTTATAATGTGTGCACACTAACTTTTATGAGTAAAAGTATTGGAAAGGGCACCATTGTTTTAATTGTAAGCGGGCTTATTTGCAAACTGCTGGGCGCTTTTTTTAGGCTGCCACTGACTTCTATTTTGGGAATTGAAGGCATTGGCGTGTTTCAAATGGTGATGTCGGTTTATTCTTTCGTGCTTGTTTTAACAAGCGGCGGAGTGGCAACGGCACTTTCAAAATTTGTTTCGCAGGCGCGGGCGAGGGGCGACTTTGCAAAGATAAAATCTCTCATTAGGGTTGCAATTTTTTACAGCATCTTGTTTGGTGTGCTTGGCGGCGGCGTGTTGTTTTTGCTTGCAAAACCAATCGCTCTGCTGCAAGGCGCGGCAGGCGGAAGGCTTGCTTACGAGCTCATGATTTTGTTAATTCCGCTTGGTGGTGTCATTGCAGCGCTAAGGGGTGTTTTTCAAGGCTATGAAAACATGACGCCAACTGCAATCAGTCAAATTTTGGAGCAGGTTTTCAAATTTGCTTTGGGGCTTGGGCTGAGTTTTGTTTTGGGCAAAAGAGGCGCGGAGGCAGGCGTTTTTGGTGCTTTTTTAGGCATTGCAATTGGCGAGGTTGCGGCGATTATTTTTCTTGCCATCAGCATGAAGGTGAAAACCTCTTTTCCAGTGGCCGGCGAAAAAAGTGAAAGGGGAATATTTTTAAAAGCGGTGGTTCCGCTTTCGCTTGGGGCGGCAGTGCTGCCATTTGTGTCGGCGGTGGATAGTTTTGTGGTCAGTGCGCGTCTTGCCGTGGCAGGGTTTGCTCCACAGGTGGCAACCGCACTTTTTGGGTTGCAAACCGGCGTTGTTGGTGCAATTTTGAATTTTCCGCTGATTATTTCAACTTCAATTTCTGTGGCGATGCTGCCTGCGGTTTCGTATATGGAGGCGCAACTTTCTGCCGAAAGCGAAAAGGCAATTGCCAAGGCGCTTAAAATTATGTGGTTTGTGCTGCTGCCTATTGTTTTTGGGCTTTGTTGCATTTGCAGGCCGCTGTATCAGTTGGTTTATCCGTCTTTGGACTTGGCAATGCTGGATTACGCGGTTAATTTAACCTATTTTGGAGCGGCTTCGGTGGTGATTTCAGCCCTGATGCAATTTTTTGTGGCGCTTTTGCAGGCAAAAGGTAAATTTGGTTATTGCATGGCTTCATATGTGTTGGGCGGAGTACTGAAAATTGCTTGCGCATATGTTTTATGCGCGCTGCCATCGATAAATATCTATGGCGTGGTGATTGGCAACATTGCGCTTTCAGGCACAGTTTGTATCATGGCGCTTATTAAAAACAAGCGCAAAATTTCGGTTGAGTTTTTTGACCTTGCGCTGCCGCTGCTTGCATCCACCGCCATGACCATGTGCATAGCGCTTTTCACCAGCAAGATTGTGCTGTCGCCGATTATGCAAATTGTTTGCAGCGTGATTATTGGCGGAGTGCTTTACGGCTTTTTAACCTATCCAATTTTGGCGGAGTTTATTTCGCAGATGTGGCACAAATTGAAAGCAAAATCGGGCGGAACAAATCAAACGCAATAATTGTTTGTTTTATAGCCAAAATTTTGATAAAATGTTGCCATGGAAACAAAATTATTACTTGCGCCTATGGCGGGATATAGCGATGTGGGGTTTAGAGTGGTTTGCGCGCAGTTGGGTGCAGACCTTACTTTCACAGAGATGCTTTCTGCGCAGGCGATGAAATATGACAGTGAAAAAACCAAGGCGCTTGCTTTTAGGGACGCGCGCGAAAAGGCTGTTGTGGCACAGATTTTTGGAAAAGATGTGCAGGCGATGGCTGAGGCTATGCAAAACCCAATCTTGCAAAATTTTGAGGGCATCGACATAAACATGGGCTGTCCAGCACCAAAAATTGTTAAAAATGGCGAGGGTTCGGCACTGCTTAAAAATTTAAGTTTGGCAAGTCAAATAATCACCGAATGCAAAAAGTATGCGGGGCAGCGCAGTTTGTCTGTGAAGGTTAGGCTGGGGTTCAGCGAAAACAACATCGTTGAAATTGCAAAGATGTGTGAAGAGAGCGGCGCGGATTTCATCACCGTGCATGGCAGAACTGCAAAGCAGATGTATGCAGGCAAAGCGGACTATGAGGCCATAGCCGCAGCAAAAGCCAGCGTAAAAATTCCAGTATTTGGCAATGGCGACATTGTGGATGAGCAGTCCTATCAAAACATGCTGTTGTGCGGCGTTGACGGCGTTATGATTGGCAGGGGCGCGGTTGGCAGTCCATGGTTTTTTAGCGAGTTGAAGCGTGAAAAATTAAGCATGGGTAAATTTGAGGTTATCAAAACGCATGTGGAAGTTTTAAGGCAATTTTATCCTGAAAGGTTTTTGATTTTGCATTTGCGAAAGCATTTTCTTGCATACGCTGCAAAACTTCATGCGCCAAGTTCGGTTAAACAAAAATTTGCGTTGCAGACGAATATTGACGAAAGTTTGAATTTGTTCCAAAGCCTCGTTAATCATTTTGAAAACAACTGAAAAAAGTGTATATTATTGTTAGGAGGCTTTATGAAACGAAGCATCAGGGATTTAGTCAATATTGAAGGCAAAAGAATTCTGCTTAGGGCAGATTTTAACTTGCCTATGGATAAAGTGGGCCGCTTTACAGACACCACAAGGCTTATCAGCGAACTTCCAACAATCAGGTTTTTGGTGGAGCGCGGCGCAAAAGTGATTATTTGTTCGCACTTGGGCAGGCCTAACGGCTTTGATTTCAGGCTTTCTTTGTGGCCTATCGCGCTTATGCTGATGAAATATTTTCCTGGCAAGGTGCAGTTTGCGCACAAGGTTGTTGGCGATGAGGTGAAAGAGCAGGTGGCAAGTTTATCCAACGGCTCTATTTTACTGCTGGAAAATGTGAGGTTTTACAAGGAAGAAACTGAAAATGACCCAACCTTTGCAAAACAACTGGCCTCACTTGCTGACATATATGTGAATGATGCGTTTGGCGTGGCGCACAGAAAACATGCCTCAACCTACGGTGTGGCAAGATTGCTGCCAAACGCCATCGGCTTTTTGGTGGAAAATGAAATCAACTTAATTACCAATGCGCTTGAAAATCCTAAAAGCCCATTTGTTGCCATATTTGGCGGAGCAAAAGTTGAAGACAAAATAAAAGCCATTCTCAACATCCTTAAAACCGCCGACACAGTGCTGATTGGCGGAGCAATGGCATATTCGTTTATGATGGCGAGGGGGCAAACGATTGGCAGAAGTTTTTCCAGCATGGAAAGCGTTAAAACCGCAGATGAAATTTTGGGCGAGGCTCAAAGAATGGGCAAAAGAATTTTGTTGCCAATCGACCATGTGGCATATAATTATGGCGACAAAAAGCAGCGCGCGTTTGTAACCGAAACGCTGTCTGGCGAAATGGTTGGCAGCGACATCGGTCCGCAAACAGTAAAAGTGTTTGAAAATGAAATTGAAAATGCCAAACAAGTGATTTGGAACGGACCGCTTGGCAAATATGAAGACGATAAATTCAAAAAGGGCACATTTGAAATTGCCAAAGCCATTGGCCACAGCAATGCATATTCAATCGTGGGCGGAGGCGACAGTGTAAGTGCGGTTAAACAAGCCCATTGTTTAAGTTTAATCAACCATGTGTCCACTGGTGGAGGGGCGACCTTAAAATTGCTTGAAGGCGGCGAACTGCCAGGCATTGAAGTTATTCAGGAGAAGTATATATGAAAAAATTGATTGTTGCGAATTTTAAAATGAATGAGCAGCCTGGCGAGGTTAAACAATATTTTATTAAGTTTGCCTCACAGTTTACGGGGGTGAGGGCGGATGTTGTTATTTGTCCAACTTTTGTAAACATTCCTCTTGCGCGTTTTTTAACAGAGGCAAGCCCTGTTAAGATTGGCGCACAAAATGTAAGTGAGGAAGAGCAAGGTCCTTACACCGGCGAGGTCAGCGCTCAAATGCTTAAAGCGTATGGCGTGGAATATGTTTTAATTGGGCACAGCGACAGGCGCATTAAATTTAAGGAGAGCGACAGGCTTATAAACAAAAAAATTAAAACCGCACTCAAAAACGGCTTAAAATGCATTGTTTGTGTTGGCGAAAGTTTGGCAGACAGAAACACCGAGCGCACCTATGATGTTATTCGCAAACAACTTGAAGAGGATTTGCGCGGGCTGTATGAAAACGAACTTGAAAGCGTTATAATCGCCTATGAGCCTATTTGGGCTATTGGAACAGGCAACAATGCGTCTGTAAAAGATGTTGAAAATGCTGCCAGAGTGATTAGAAAAGTTGTTTTGGAAAATTTCTCTGAAAAAGCCAGCCGCGACATTCAGGTTATTTACGGCGGAAGCATCAATGAAAAAAATTATTCGCCACTGCTTAACGCAACTGGCATTGATGGCGGGCTTATTGGCGGATTATCGCTTAATGTGAATGCATTTTTAAATATCGTAAATTCTGTTAAGTGAACTAGACAAACAAAAGGAAAAATTGTATAATATGGCTATGGAAAACACACATCTTGCTCTTTACAGAAAGTATAGGCCAAGAACCTTTGAAGAGGTTGTGGGGCAGGAGCATATAACTAAAACGCTTGCAAATCAGATTTTGGCTGATAAAATTTCGCATGCCTATCTTTTTACAGGCTCGCGAGGAACAGGCAAAACCAGTGTGGCAAAAATATTTGCCAAAGCGGTCAACTGCCAAAACAACACAACGGGTTCACCTTGTGGCGAGTGCGAGGTTTGCAAACGCCTCAGCGCTGAAAATGACATAAACATCATTGAAATTGACGCGGCCTCAAACAACAGGGTGGACGATATAAGAGAACTGCGTGAAAAAGTTAAGTTTGCGCCGATAGGTGCAAAATATAAGGTTTACATCATAGACGAAGTGCACATGCTCTCAGACAGCGCATTCAACGCACTGCTTAAAACCTTGGAAGAGCCACCAAAGTATGTGATATTTATTTTGGCAACCACAGAGGTGCAAAAACTTCCTGCAACAATTCTTTCAAGATGTTCAAGGTTTGATTTTAGGTTGCTTTCAATAGAAGATTTGTGCAAGGTGTTAAATCATGTTTTTGAAAGCGAGAGCATTGAGGCTGAGCCGGAAGCGGTGAAAATGATTGCAGCAAGCGGCGAAGGAAGCGTGAGAGACACCCTTTCAATCGCCGACAGTATCAATGCATATGCTGGCGGGCATATAACAAAAGAAGATGTGCTTAAAGTTTTGGGCACCACCGACCATGATTTGATGCTTGCTTTCTTTGACAAAATCATTGACAGAGACATTGGCGGAGTGTTGACGCTTGTCAGCCAAATAGACCGTTCTGGCAAAAATTTGGCGGTTTTTGTTAAAGATTTGGCAAAACATGCCAGGGATTTACTTGTGTGCAAAACTTGTGAAAATCCACAAGACATTTTAAATTTCTCGGGCGAGTTGCTTGATAAATACATGGCACAGGCAGACAGGGCAACTGACAAACAACTTATTCTATACATGCAAAATTTTGCAGCATGTGAAAATGAGTTGCGCTACACTCTGTCTACAAGATTGCTTGTGGAAAGCGTGGCAATCTCTTGCATAAACGGAGAGGACGCAAAAAAAAACTAATAAATAAACAGCCAAAAACCGGCAGCGCGAAGGATGTTTGGGGCAAAGTTGTGCTGTTTTTAAAAGAGCATCATCATGTTGCATTACATGTGGCATGTGGCGATATTACAGATGTTGAAATCGCCGGCGGTAAATTGATAATCACAACGCCAGATAAAACAGTGCTTTCGCTGCTTGAAGATGGCAAACGCGATATAGAACGCGCGCTAAGTTGGCAGGGCGCTGAACTTAGTGTGGAGATTGTTCAAAAAGTTTTTTCGCCAACCGCAGCGGATGAGGATAAGGCAGCGCTGCAAAAGATGTTTGGCAAAAAATTTAAAATCATAGATTAGGAGGAAATATGGCATACGGATTTGGAGGCTTTGGCGGAGGAAACATGCAGCAACTTATGCGCCAGGCACAAAAAATGCAACAGGAAATGCAAAGGGCAAGGGCAGAACTTGACGCCAAGGAGTTTACAAGTGTGGTTGGCGGCGGAATGGTGGAAATCACCATGCTTGGCGACAAAACACTTAAACAAATTAAAATCAAAAAAGAAGTTGTCGACCCAGACGATGTTGAAATGCTGGAAGATTTGATTGTTTCCGCTTTCAATGATGTTATGGCTAAAATAGACATTGAGGAGAAACAATCAATCCCTCAAATTCCAGGAATGTAATATGGCTAAGTTTGACGAACCGATTGAAAGACTTATTGAATATTTTCGCAGTTTGCCAGGCGTTGGATATAAAACAGCCCAGCGCTATGCTTATTCCATTATTGAAGGCAGCCCAGAGCGGGCAAACAATTTTGCGGACGCAATTAAAGATGTCAAGCAAAAGATTGGGCTTTGCACAAAGTGCGGCAACTACACGGACAAGCCTGTATGCGACATCTGTGAAAGCAGAAATGGCAAAACAATCTGTGTTGTTAAAGAGCCAAAAGACATTTTGGCAATGGAAAAAATTAAAAACTTTGACGGCGTTTATCACGTGCTGTTTGGGCTCATTAGCCCGCTTGAAAACAAAGGGCCAAACGACATCCGCATCAAGGAACTGTTAAGGCGAATAAACGAACTTGGCACTCAGGAAGTTATTATGGCAACCGACCCAGATGTGGAAGGTGATGCCACGGCGATGTATATAGCCAAACTTTTAAAGCCGATGGGCATTAAGGTTACAAGATTGGCGCAGGGCATATCCACGGGCAGCGATTTGGAATATGCAGATGAAATCACGCTTTCAAAAGCGATGGAAGGAAGAGTTGAAATTTGATTAGAAAAGAGATTGAAAAAATTTTATGCGATGCGGCAAAAAGGCAAAACATTGACAGCGAGTTTTGCGTAACTTTTTCAGCCCTTCCTTCGCTTTGCGATTTTCAATGCAACTCTTGTTTCGTGCTTGCAAAAAAACTTGGCAAAAACCCATTTGATGTGGCAAATCAAATTGTTGGCAGCGTTGAAAGCAATAAATTTTATCATTTCAGCGTTGCAAGGCCGGCTTTCATCAATATTTCACTCACTCAGCAGGGCTTGAAACATATGGCAGAGTGTTTGTTAAACGCAAACTACAATTTTGCCCAAGGCAAAAAAATATTTTTAGACTATGGCGGACCAAACATTGGCAAGGCCATGCACATTGGGCATATGCGCTCGTTTAACATAGGGGAAGCATTTAAAAGGCTGTATAAAAAACTTGGTTTTAAGGTTGTGTGCGACATCTTTTTGGGCGATTGGGGCATGCCTATGGGGCTTATCATGGCAATGCTTGAAAAAGAGGGCACGCTTGAAAAATATATGAGCGGGCAGATGCCGCTTACGCTTGATGTGATGAACAGGGCGTATCCTAAGGCAAGTTTGCTTAAAGGCGAGGACGAAAACTTTAAGCAACGCGCAGAAAGCCTTACACTTGCTTTTCAAAATAAGCAGCAGCCATATTTTGACTTTTGGAAAAAGTTGAGGGATGTTTCGGTAACCGAAATCAAAAAAGTTTGTAAACTTTTGAATGTTGACTTTGACCTGTGGAATGGAGAGAGCAACGCAAGTGAATACATTCCAACCATATTAAAAATATTTGAAGAGAAAGGGCTTTCAAGAATAAGCGAGGGCGCTCTTGTTGTGGATGTTGCCGAAGAAGGCGAACAAATTCCAATTCCAAAAAAGTCGCCTGACGAAGTGCAGAGGTATGAAAACCCAATGCCACCGCTCATGCTTAAAAAATCCAATGGTGGCGACAAATATGAAACTTCCGACATAGCCACAATCTATTTTAGAAACAAAGAATACAATCCAGACATTTTACATTATTTTACAGATGCAAGGCAAAACCAAAGGTTTGTGCAAATTTTTAGGGCGTGCAAAAAGGCAGGCATCTCGCCAGAGGGGCAACTTTTGTGGCACACGGGTTTTGGAACCATAAACGGCAAGGACGGCAAGGCGCTTAAAACTCGCGACGGCGGCAACATGCAACTTAATGATTTGCTTAACATGCTTTATGAAAAGGCCGAGCAAAAATTGGTTGAAAATGGCACGGCGCACGACGATGATTTGAAGCGCAAGATTGGCAATGCCGCGTTAAAGTTTGCCGACCTATCCAACAGCGTGGAAAAGGACTATAACTTTGATATTGACCGTGTGCTTTCCTTTGAAGGTAAAACCGGCCCTTACATTCAATACACCGCCTGCCGAATTAAATCCATTCTTGCCAAAGCGCCAAAGTTTGAGGAGAACTACAATTTTTCAAGCGAGCATCATAAAAATGTGTTGATTGCGCTTAACAGATTGTCGGCTTCCTACAAAATTTGTTTTGAGGCAAAAAGTTTGAACGATTTGTGCGCAAGTTTATATGACGTTGCAAGTGCCTTTTCATCTTTCTATAACGCTTATCATATTTTGTCAGAGCAAGATAAAAGCCTTCAAAGCGCACATCTTACGCTGCTCAAAATGGTGCTCAAATTTATTGAAGAGGGGTGCTATGTTCTTGGCATTGAAGTGCCAGAAAAAATGTGATAACCCTTTAAAATAAAGGCAAAAAAATATCTTAAAAAATTTTTAAAAAAAGTATTTACATTTTAAAACTTTTGTGATATATTAGGGCTATCAATAAGGAGGTTGAAATGCCAGCAATTAAAAATAGAACAACAGTTTATGGGCATGTTTGCAGCGATGTTGTATGCGCGAATTTAAAAAATTTAAGAACAAAAGATGTTTCTTTCGAAAATAAAAAAGTTAAAGAAATGGATGGCAGAAGTTTATAATTTTTCAAAAATGCAGGCGAAAGCCTGTTTTTTTATGCAAATTGTTTGCTAAAAGCCAAAAATAATGATAAAATGATAATGGAGAATATTATGCAGCAATTTATATACCCAGCCATTTTTTATGTTGACGGCGAAGAAACTCATGTTTATTTCCCTGACTTAGACATCTCAACTTCTGGTGAAAATTTTGAAGATGCGTTTTTGTTTGCAAAAGATTTGTTGCGTGTCTACTTTCTGTACGCTGTTACAAACGACCTTGACTTTAATCTGCCAAGTGATTTTGAAAGCGTTAGAAAAAAATGTGGCGAGGGGCAAACTGCAATTTTGATTGATGCAATCGTTACTGCTGTTGACCTTAGAAACTTTAAAAAATCTTCAAAATAGCCATGCTTTTCTCTTGACAAAGATAAATATATTTGGTAAAATACACTAACACTTCCAAATCGGGGTGTTAGTTTTTTGTTAGGAGATAAAATTATGGCAGCACCAAAACGCAAAAATATCACTCTTGCTTGCACAGAATGCCAAGAGAGAAACTATGCTACATCTAAAAACAGCACAGCAAATCCTGAAAGAATTGAAATCAAAAAATTCTGCCAAAGATGTGGCAAAAGAACTGTTCATAAAGAAACCAAATAATTAAGCAGGGAGGAGAAATGTCTAAGAAAAACAAAAACTTACAAAAGCAAGTTTTAATTTCTCAAACCGAAGAAGAAAAAGATGCCGTTGTCGTTACTGACGAGGGCGCCTCTTCCGCGCCTGAAAATCAACAAGTAGAGCAGGTTAAGGAAGTTAAAGAGGATAAAACCGATAAAAAGCCTGCAAAAGAAGATAAAAACGCCAAGGGCAAAAAAGAAAAAAAGCCAAAGGAAAAAAAGTTTAGAAAAAAAGTTAGGGAAACAGTAAGCGAACTTAAAAAAGTTACATGGCCAAGTTTTGGTGAAGTTTGCAAAAAAACCGGCATAGTGCTTTCTGTTGTTGTAATTTTTGGTATTGTGCTTTTTGGATTGGATGTTGGCCTTTACTATTTATTTGGACTTTTAACCTAAGGAGGGGAACATGGAAGAAAACAAAGATTTAATCGAGCAGCAAACCCAAACCGAGCAGCCAGAAATCACACATGATGCCGACCCATCAAAAGAGGCAAAATGGTATGCTCTTCACACCTTTTCAGGTTACGAAAATGTGGCAAAAGAAAATTTGGAAACAGTTGTTTCAAAATTTGGTTTGCAAAACCGAATTTTCGACATCATCATTCCTATGGAAAGCGTTGTTGAAGAAAAAAATGGCAAGAAAAAACTGGTTGAAAGAAAAAGCATGCCATGCTACATTTTTGTGAAAATGATCTATGGCGATGACTTGTGGCACAACGTAACCAGAACAAGGGGCATTACAGGCTTTGTTGGGCCAAATGGCAGGCCGCTTGCGCTTACCGATGAAGAGGTAAGAAAAAACAAACTTGAAAAAATCAAGGTTGAAGTTGATTTGCAGGTTGGCGACAAGGTTGAGGTTATCGATGGGCCACTTGAAGGCACCATTGGCACTGTTCAATCAGTCAACCCTGAAAGCAGCATTGCAACAGTTATTGTTGAAATGTTTGGCAGAGAAGCGCCTGTGGAACTTGACTACACACAGATGCGCAGAATAGACGCTTAAAAAGGTATTTCGCAAGACAACTTGCTAAATATACGAGGCTAAGCCTCGGCAAAATCGTGGGAGAGTGGAACTGCACCACTCAAATTTCACCACAATAAGGAGGATAAAATGGCAGTAAAAAAGATAGGGGCAGTTGTTAAACTTCAACTCCCAGCAGGTAAAGCCACACCTGGACCTCCAGTAGGTTCTTCACTTGGACCTCATGGAATTAACATTGCGGCATTTACCAAAGAATTCAACGATAAGACCGCTTCTCAGGCAGGACTTATCATTCCTGTGGTAATCACAATTTACCAAGACAGGTCATTTAGTTTTGTTTTGAAAACTCCACCAGCAGCCGTTTTGATTAAAAAGGCAATTGGTTTGGACAAAGGCTCAGCAAAACCAAACAAAGTAAAAGTCGGCTCAATCACAAAAGCGCAAATTAGAGAGATTGCAGAACTTAAAATGCCAGACCTCAATGCAGGAAGCATTGAAGCGGCTATGAGCATGATTGAGGGTGCAGCACGCAGCATGGGCGTTACTGTAACTGACTAAGGAGGACGAGTATGAAAAAAGGTAAAAGAATGCAAGCAGCCCTTTCCAGTTACGATAAAACTCAGGCTTATTCTGTAAGCGAGGCATTCGATAAAATGCTTGATACTGCAAAGGCTAAATTTGATGAAACAGTTGAACTTCATGTAAGGCTTGGCGTTGACGGAAGAAACGCAGACCAACAAGTTCGTGGCGTGGTTGTTCTTCCTCACGGAACAGGCAAAAGCGTTAAAGTGCTTGTAATTGCAAAAGGCGACAAAGCCGATGAGGCTGCCAAAGCAGGCGCAGACTATGTTGGCGCAGAAGAAATGATTGCAAAAATCCAAGGCGGATGGCTTGATTTTGACGTGTGCATCACCACACCAGACATGATGGGTGTTGTTGGTAGAGTGGCAAGAGTGCTTGGCCCTAAGGGCTTGATGCCAAACCCAAAAAGCGGCACTGTTACCATGGATGTTAAAAAAGCAATCAGTGATGTTAAAGCAGGTAAAGTTGAATACAGGCTTGACAAAACAAACAATGTTCACGTAATTTTGGGCAAAGTAAGTTTTGGAAAGGATAAACTTATTGAAAACTACACAACTGTTATTGAAGCATTGCAAAAAGCAAAACCAGCAGCAGCAAAAGGCCAATATTTTAAAAATATTGCAATTTGCTCATCAATGGGCCCTGGCGTAAAAATTGTTGCATTGGGATAATCGAAAACATCAAAAATTAAAAACACCGAAATGTCGGTGTTTTTTTATTTATCCACTCATTTTTGTAAAATTTTTGTTATACACATCGCAAATAGAAATCGGCGCGCCACTTATCCACAACTTTTAAAAAATAAAATAGGGGAAAAACCAATAAAATCTTCCAAAAAGACATTGACAAGGCTAGCCGGCCGGTGTATACTACTTTTGTATTAAATCGGGGCACAATGCGGCAAACTTATCCACAGCCTCGCGATTTTGAAAAAATAGGTTATCCACAGGAGGGAAAATATGAAAGCAACAGCAGAAGATATACAAAAATATATCGAATTAGGTGGAAACATTGGTATTCTCACCAATGCCCAAATAGCCACTATTCCACAGGAGTTTATTATTCAATATGTAGCGAACGGCGGAGATTCTTTTGATTTAACCGAAGCCCAGAGAGAGGCTATCCCAGAGGAGGTGATTGAACAACACAGCAAGAATGGTAACAATTCGTTCAATTTCAACACTATCCAGAGACAAGATATCCCTCGGGAAGTTATTAGTCGAATAGTTTCGAATGAATGCAAGGCGAATGAATGGGGCTTGAGATGGATTCTATATAACAGTGAAGAATTCACTCCACAGGAGGTTATTAATCAATATGTAGCGAATGGTGGAGATTTTACGTGTTTCACTAGGAAGCAGAGAGCAGCTATTCCGCAGGAGGTTTTTAATCAATATGTAGCGAATGGTGGAGAGTTAAAGTATTTCACTGAGAAAATGATAGCAGCTATTCCACAGGAGTTTATTAATCAACGTGCAGCGAATGGTGGATATTTAGCGTATTTAACTGATGCCCAAATAGAAGCTATTCCGCAGGAGTTTATTAATCAATATGCAGCGAATGGTGGATATTTAGCGTATTTAACCTATGCCCAGATAGAAGCTATTCCGCAGGAGATTATTAATCAACGTGCGGCGAACGGTGGAAATTTAGAGTATTTAACTGAGGCTCAGAGAGCAGCTATTCCACAGGAGATTATTAATCAACGTGTAGCGAATGGTGGAAGTTTAGAGTGTTTAACCGAAGCCCAGAGAGCAGCTATTCCACAGGAGATTGTTAACAAATACATCTCTGGAAATTTTGGAGATTTAAAGTATTTCACTGAGGCCCAGATAGCAGCTATTCCACAAGAGGATATTAATCTGCGCGCATCGTTGGGAGGAAGTGCGTTCGGATTCTCCAAAGAAAAGATGGCAGCCATCCCTTATCAAATTGTATTTGTGACGGAAGAAGCCCGAAATGCGGTAATTTTATACGCTGCTGGAAAGATTTCATCAAGTGAGCTGCCAGCCGATGTATATGCAAACGGGTTTCTAAGAGGAAGTTTGCTTCAAATTATTAAACATAAAATCATAAATGAATTTGTTAATATGTGCGAAAATGCTGGATATGAATCTTATGAAGTTCCAGAAGAAGTTAAGCATGCTTTTGACCAAAGACTGCGCGGCATAGAACAAGAATTGCACGCCAAAAGGCGGGATGCAGTGAAAGAACTTACTAAACCTAAAGTAAATAAGCAAATGCAAAAAGAAGAAATTCAAAATTTGAAAAAAGACATTATGGTAATGGAGTGGTAACATGAAACTTGAAGAGTTTAAAAAATACATGGATCAAAAGTTTGACGAACTCATAAAAAGATTGTGCCCGCAGCCAAAAACAAAAGAAGAGGAAAAATAAAAAAGTCGCAAATGCGACTTTTTTTATTTAACCTTAATTCTCTTTCGAGTTTTGATGATTATGATTACAACAACTATTGCAACCACGGCGCCAATCACGATTGCGGCGATTGCCCAAGCGTTTAGCGGCTCGGTTTTAACAACCTTGTAACTATACAGCAGGTTTCCGCTCATAGACCTTACTGTGATGAAGTAAGTGCCGGTGGCTGAAATTGTTGCTGAAACAGTGCCAAGTGAAGCGATGTTGTCTGCATTCACATGGAATGCATTGTTTGCAATGTAAATCACGCATTCGCCAACCGCTTCAAAAACTCTTTCCGCATTGAATGAAACGGTTATGTTGTCGGATGTGGATTCACCCTCGGTTACCGAAACATTGATTGGAACCGAACTTGTGTTAATCCAGTAACTGAATGAGAATTCGGTTGGGGTGGTGTAATCATCCCTGTTTAAGTAGTTGTTTGTTGCAATGGTGATTGTGTAATATCCTTCACCAGTTGCCTCATCTAAGAACGAGGTTACAACATTTTTAAGATATTCCTGCCCATCAACAATCACTGTTTGGAAGGCTTGTTTCAGTGCGTCTGGAATGCTGCCATCGGCATTTTTTGTTATATCTCCCAAATCATCTTTGACGATGGATTTGATATAGTAGCCGTCATATGGCGAGAACTCGAATGAGTATCTTGATTCGTTTGGATTTACAATTGTGAAATTGTAAATTTCATGACGAAGTTCAATTCCATTTGAAGCGGTTGCTGAGAAGTAAACGCTGTAATAGCCTGGTTCGCTGAAAGTGAAGGATGAGGTTTCGGCGTTGTAAGTGAAATCTTGATAAGCCTCGCCGTTCTTTGTGGCGGTTATCATGTTTGCACCACTGCCTGTTGATTGAGCGGTGTAGTAAGAGTTAGGGTTAATTAAATTTAAACTAACTTCATTATTAAACACGCCTTTTTGAATTGGGTCGGTGGTTTGTTGAACGCCATTTGCATCAGTGAATGTCATGGAGAATGACACATCTTTAAGGAATATCAAAGTTAGAGTTGTTGAAGATGCACTTGTTCCAGATGCGAACACCTGTTGGTTGCCGGCGGTGTCTGTGAACGATATTGAATAAGTTCCCGACCTGTCCAGTTCCACATATGACAGTTGCCTGTTATTGGTGGAGGTTTCATATTTTACTTCTGGATAATATGGCACGCCATCTTTAAGAATTGAAATGTTGATCAAGTTGCCAGCAAGGCCATATGAGCGAGAGTAACTTAATTTCAGCACGCCCGAATCAACATTTTCAATGCTGATTGCCGACATTATTGAACTTTGCGACAGAATGTCGGTTTGCTCGGCAGAGTTGTAAGTGAAGAACGCTTCTGTAACAGGTGAGGATGTTGGAGGTATGTAGGTTATGAACACCAATCTATCGAAAGGTGACACGCCGCCTGTTGGAGGAACGCCTTCAACATAGTTTGTAACCCTGTATGCCACGGTGAGCACGTTGTTGCCTTCATTTATTGGGTCGCCAACCTGTGAAACTGTGATGTTTTGATAGTCATTAGGCACAATTTCCACAAGTGAAGCAGAGGTGTTGTAGTTTACATTGACAATGTAATATTCCGAATGCTCCATGCCGTCCTCAGTTTGATAGTAAGTTGAGGCTTTTTCCACCGTTCTGCCATTGTTGGTTACGCGGTAGAACTCGGTTGAAGAATCCAAAATTTCAATTCTGTAAAGATTGTATTCATTGGTCAATGTGTCGGTGTATTTTACAAGGAAGTAGTAAATTCCGCTTTGTGAGAAAGTGCTGCCTGACGAAGTGTCTACAAAATTTGAACCCAGCGAGCCATCCTCTCTGTAAACTTGCACAGTGAATGGGAAGTCGAAACTAGAAGAGTTTGAATAGGTTAATGTAAGCCTGCTTGCAAAAGTTTGACCAGACTTTGTAACATTGTAAACCGTTCCGCCAATGTTAACTCTGTATGCGGTGGTGTCTGTTAAAATTTCGTTGGTAACATTTTCACCATAGTTGTCTGTAAATCTTAAACTTGAAACAAAGTTGCTTGCATCTTCCTCTGCATCAAGCAGGTGAGGAAGCATTTGGTAAATTTGCATATACACATCTTTTACAAACAGTGAAGGGTCTCCATTTTCAAGCCCGCTGCCTTCTTCTGCAACCTCATATACTTCAAGTTTAAATTTGAGGTTTGCAAGGTCGCCGCCTGCAAGATTTGAGAAGGTGTAGGTTACAAGTGTGCCGTTTGTGGAGGAGTTGTAGTCAACCCCAGCCATTGCGTCAACCCAGCCATAGCCACCCCACTTTGTAACTCTAACATAATGCAACTGATTGTTGAAGTTGTAGTTAAGTGAAACAGGGCTGACAAAGTAGGTTACAAGTTCGCCGTCGGTTGTTTCGTCGTTAATTTGAACTTCATATCTGTTTGCCTCGCTTGTGATTTCCTCTATTGTGGATTGCCCAAAGATGTGAACAAGAATTGTAGTGTTGCCAAAGTTGTCTGTGATGGCATACCTTATCTTGCTGCCGTTTGAAGGCAAAGCATTGAAAGCAAAGTTAAACCTTGAATAGAGTTCTTCTAGCGAGGCAACAATGTTGTTTTCGCTTGGCCACGAAGCAGTATAAACATAACTTGGGTTTGAAAGATTGCTTAAAGCATTAGGGTCGTTTGTTGCTTGATATACCAAGTTGCCGTTGTTTGAAATTTCAATTTCAACAGGGAACACGGCATTTGAGTAAGAAACGTTCACATACTCTGCTGCCTGTGAAGAAGACATGCTTGTGTTAAGTTGAACTCCGTCCAGCAGTGTGAGGTTTACTGCTGCAAAACTTCCTGTAAACCTGTTTGAAATGTTAAGTGAAATTGGTGTGGTTGAGGAAGCGAAGGAATTAAACATGCTTGAAGATGAAACTGTTTCAATTGCGTTATTTGAAAGCCTGTAAACATATCCGTTGTCAAGCCATGGGCTGAACATATAATATTGTCCGTTAACAGTTACAACAAGCCACTTGTCGCCTTGATAGTTCAAGTTGTTAAGTGTGAAGTTTGTTGAAGAATATAAATCCAAATTTCCAGTTGCAATCTGCGAGTCGCTTGCATACTTTTCTGTGTCATTGTCGGTGAAGGTGATGCCTTGATAGTCGCGCTCTATGCCATCTTCATAGCCGTTTCCATCGTCAACCGAGAAGTAATAAACAATGTAGAATGTCAGGTTGCCGGCAAGGTCCTCTTCAACAATTTGATAGTAGGTGCCAGGTGTAATCGATATGCCGTCTGCCATGTCTTGATAAGCAGAGGCGGTGAAATCGCTGTAAGATTCTTCATATGTGCTGTTGTATGGGTCGTCAATCTGTCTGTAATAAGCCTTGATTGTTGCGCCATTATAACTGCTCGCATTTGCGCTGTTGCCGTTTTCACTTGCCATTGCGCTTAGATTGTCAAAGAAGGCTTCGTCAACAAGATAACTGTAATTTCTAAGCTCCCCAGTTGTTGTGTTTACAGTGATGTTGTAAGCGGCCTCTTGTGCAGTTGCAACGGTGCGATATTCGACATCCAAATATGTTCGCAAAGTTGTGTCAGTGAGTGGCAGTGCCTGTGAAGCAACGCCTTGCAAGCCATTTATCAAACTGTTCACTGTTTCAAACGAAGCCTGTTTATCCACGGTTACGCGTTTAGTCGTGCGTGAATAGTAAGCGTCGTCGTGCCCCTCAAACTGCATGGTTAAGTTTACGGTTGAGTTGTTTTGGTAAATGCCAAGTGCTTCTAAGTCCACAGTCAAATAGTTGGTTGTAACGCCGCGGCTGTCGGTGCTGCTTGAATAGGAAAGTGCGCCAAGAAGTGTGGCATTTTCGGTTTGCAGTGAAATTTCGCCGTTGTTGATTATGATAACATTTGATGTGGAAGAGTATTGGCTGTTTGCATAGGTGATTTGAATGTAGTTTTTGTCGATGTCGGCGATATATCTGTTGTTCAAATCTTCCCAAGAGTAAGTTATTGTTTTTGAATTTGTGTAGTAATTTGGCACTTGTGCAGTGTCGTCAAGCGTTGAAAGTGGTGCGCCCGATTGTGTGATTGTGAATTCAGGGCTTGTGTCTTCAATTTCAAAAGCGAATTTGTAATTCTTTCTAAAATTGTTGCTGCTGTTGGAGTCTGCGTTATAGCCCTGTGTGATTGTTACATAGTAGGTGCCAGGTTGTGTGAATTGTGAAACTGGCGAGCCGCTCTCATCCAAGAAAGTTAAATATCCATCTGCGCCAGCGGTTGAAGTGTAGGTGCGGGTTGTGCCATCGCTGCTGGTGAAAGAGATGTTTGCAACAAGTTCGTAGTAAGAAATTGTTGAATATTCGTCATCTTCGTTAAATCTAGTTAAATAATCATTGGCGATGCTTGAAAATGAAAGTGAATAGTCGTTTTCATCTCTAATTTCTTGATTGTAGATGGTGTATTTGTATTGTGGGATATACAAACTTACTGGAAGTTTGTTTGTGGTAAGGGTTGTGTTTGGAGAGAGGTCATTAGTCCAATTTGTGATGTTTTCTGTGTAGAAACTTTCTCCAGAAGGCAACATTTCATCATCTTGATAGTATGGGAATGCAACGGAAATAACCCCAGAGTTAGGTGAAATGCCGTCATACATGTTAATCATGATGTCGCCGCCAACAACGCTCTCCAAAGAGGTGTCGCTGCTTTGGCTGGTTCCATCAGGAACAGGTTCGATTGCTGCGCCATCAGTATAGAAAGCATAGTCTGCAATTTGGTCGAACTCATAAAGCCTAATTCTTGTTCCGGTGCTTTCATCGAAATACTCTGTTACAGGCACTCCGTCAGCCGTAACAAATTCTCCGCTTTCAGTTGCTTTATAGCGCAGGTCGTAGGCTGGGAATTCGCCGTTAACAACAAGTTGCAGGATGTTTTGATGCAGAGTTGCTGTTATGGTTTGACCACCAATTTGGTAAGTTCTGTTTGTAACAGTGAAGCCGATTGTTTCCGGCGAGGTGAGCACGCCGTATCTATCAACAGTGGAAGTGATGTTTCTTTGATAGTAATCAAACACATCAATGGTGTAAGTTTCGCCAGTCATATATGTTCTCGTTACAACATATTTGCCAGCGCTGGTCATTTGTTCGGCAACATTTATTTGCCTTTCAATTGTTTCCGTGCTTGCACCGTCTGTTTCAAAGTCATAGACAATTTGAGTAAACTCAGGTGTGGCAGCAAGCGTGCGATAGTAAACATACCTTATTTGCCCGTCATTAGTAAGATAGGTTTGCACTGCTGTTTGGTATGGATAATAACTAAGCGTAACCTGAGCGACTTGGGTTGTGGTGTTGTCGTCATGCTCTATCGTTGGCATGAATGAAAGGTAAAGAATTGTTTCAATTGAGGTTGGGTTATAGTAACTTGACCTTGACATCAATCCCTCATCCTGATCTACAACATCGATGTTGGCATATGCTGCATCTGTGAGGGCCATGTTGGTTTGGGTGCCGTTTTGGGTTTCTTTATAGTAAATTTGTGTTAAAGATTGGTCGCCCGTCACCCTCAAATATTGATAGTTTGATGCATATTGCATGTATCTTTGCAGTTCTGTTTCACCTGCACCCTCGGTGTTGGAGGCATCCCTGATAAGGAAGATGTATGTGCCCTCCATGTCAACGAAAGTCATGCTTTGCAAAGCAACACCGTTTATGTAAAGCGAGCCGTCCTCGCCTTGGGTTGCCGTTGCGGTTTGCCCTGTGGTGGAGGTGAGCGCCAAAGAGCCAGGAACGCCATAGTAATAAACCATTAGTCCGTTTGCGCTATACAAATAGATGTTTGCCTCATGCAAGGTTTGTCCATTTATTTGATATTCGCCTGTGCCAGGCGCGATTGTTGCAGTTACGGTTTCACCAGTTTGCGCATTGATGTAGTTTGTGCCAGTGGTGGTGGAGTAGTAGTAAGTTATAACTCCGTTTACATCTGTGTAATGCACGGTGTATGAAAATTGAATGTCTGTGCTGTTGCCGGTTGTTAAAACATAGTCTTCGGTGTCTTTATGTTTAAAAGCAAAGGTGTTGTTGATTTCGCAGAGATAGTAACTGCCATCCTTGCCATAGCCGATTGAACCGGCTGAGGATGAAGAACTTGAATAAGTTTGAATTGAATCAATGAATTGTTGCAATGCAGTGACAATTTCCTCGTCGTAAACGCCGTCTTTATTCATATAAACGCTTTCATCAAAGTTGCCGTTGTTGTAGCCGTTTACTTGAATTGCCTTGTAGTCGCCCCAATAAAGTGTTGCGTCATTTGTTACAGTGTGGTTTGCGCTGATAAGTGAATAGCCGTCAGCGGTGTAAAGCACAAAGTATGGCTGAGTGTTGTCAAGCAAGATTATTTGAATTTCACTGTTGCCGGCTTGGTCATAAATTTGGAAGATGTAAAGCCCAGCATTGGATTTTACATATGACGATGGCACGATGTTGTTGTTTGAAACAAGTGAGGATGCGTTTGAATAATCAATCCAAGAGTTGGAAGTGCCCGACATGTTTAAAACGCCGTCTGTTGCCAAAATTCCATTTCTAAGCAGCGCGCCCAGCAAGTTGGAGAGGTTTGCTTGGTCTACGCTGGAATAATAGTCCGCATAATCAAGCGCATAGTATTTGTATTTTCCATATGTTCTTGCACCGCTTGCCTTCACATTTTGCCAAGAGAACACAAAGTTTTGGTTTGTTGCATATTGTTCCAGCATGTTGCCAATGCGATAGTCGTTGTTTGCGCCACTGGTGTAAACTGAGTATGCAGCCAAATCTTGAATGTTTTGCCTGTCAATGGTGAAGGAAGATGTGCTAGGGTCTTCGGCTGTGCCTTGTTTGCCATAGTAAACTTTGATGGTGTAGTTGCCTTCTTGCGAGAAGATGTATTCGCCGCGCTCATTGAAAGTGATAACGCCAGAAGAGGTGCTGCTGTTTATAAAGTCATATCTTTCATATTCAAATGTTACATCAGAGTGGAATGGATTTGCGAAGTCAGCATATGTAAGTTTCACTTCCTCCGCATTTGTGTATTCTCTGGATAACAGTTGTTCCCAGTCATAAGCCTCGGTTTCTTCATTGTAATCGCCGCGTGCTTGCATTGTGAAAGAAGGCGCGGTTTTGTCAATGGTGAAGTAGAAGTATTGAGAGAAGTGTTCGCCAGCGTTGCTTGCGTCAATTGCACCAGCATTGTTGGTGTATGAGGCAAAGTTGTAGGTTAGTTTTATAAAATAAGTTCCAGGTGAATTGATTGTGGAGGTGATGTCGCTAATCGAGCCGTATGAAGTCCATTCGTTTTCATTCCGCTCATTTTTAATCAACACCCAAGCCTCAATAGTTGTCGCATCTGTTTCGCTGATTTGGCTGAGGTTTGTGGTGAAACGAAGAGGTGTTTGATCGGTTGAAACAGGTGTGATACCTTGCTGCTCATCTATAAGCCAATTCATAAAATCGTCAAGACCAGTGCGTTCAGCATCGTCCCAAAGGTGTGTCACATCAGCGCCTTGCGAGACTTGGTTGTATGTGGTGGAAGTTTCAGTAGTTACATTTTCAATAAGTTTGAATTCTTGATATTGGTTGGTGGCATAATCGGTGTAGGAGAGTTGTGCGCCGAACAAATATGCTTTTTGGTCCAGCACGCCTTCGTAAGGAATTGTGTAGATGAAATAATCTCCACCGTTTTCAAATGTGTAAATAAGTTCAAAGTTAAAGTTGTATTGTCCAACATCATTGAAATAAACCCTTACATTGCCGTTGTCGGCTGCATTTTCGTCATTTACAACCATTGTTTGATAAACGAAATCAGGCCCAGTGACCGTGCCGGTTTCTGGGTTGTATTGCAAGGTTTCGCTTTCAGTGTTGTTGTTATAATATTTGGTTACAGTAAGCCTTACTTTGTTTGGGTCGAAAGATATGTAAGGTAAGTTTTCGCTGCCATAGTTGTAAAAGTAGTTGTATCTATACATCGAGGATTCGCTTGGCGTTCTTGTGAAAGAGTTGTAAGAAAGGCGTGGTGCGTTTTGGTCTGCCGTAGACTCAAAATATTCGCTTGCCTGCAAGAAGAAGCAGGAATATGAAAATGACTGAGAGGTGAGGATGTTTGAAATTTCTGTGTCATTTCCAGAGCCTGAGCCTTCCACAAGCGTGGTGTCGTAAAGGTCATATTGCACTTCAATTCTAAGCACGCCGGTTTGGTTGGTGGTTAATATTGCTGGCTCAAAAGTGAAGGATGTTCCATCGTATGAAACACTGCCAGCGGTAGTTTGAGGAGTTGAAGCCGCGG
>CALVTD010000005.1 GCA_944359935.1 uncultured Clostridia bacterium
TGGTTCGGAATAGTGTAGTGCTGGCGGTCTATCTATTGTTTTCGGTTGCTTGCTTCTTTACCGTACATGAGCATTGCATGCGTGCATAAAACAAAAAGACATAGGCTTTAACATGCTTTACAAGAAAACCAAACAACGCATAAAATACAAAAAAACCTGTGAAAACTGCCCTGCGAACATATCAAAAGATGATATAATTCGCGGCTATGAATATCAGCCAGGCAAATATGTTACACTTACCGATAAAGAACTTGAAATCATTAAATCACCGAAAGACAAAAGCATCAACATAGACGCGTTTGTAAAGTTAAGCGAAATAGACCCTGTGCTTTACGACCGAGCATTCTATCTTGCCCCACAGGGCGGCGACAAGGCCTTTAACTTGTTTTTGAAAGCGCTGCAAGACGAGAAAAAGGTGGCCATCGCAAAAACCGTGCTTGGAACCAACGAACAGGTGATTGCCATTCGCGCAACTAACGGCAGACTTATTTTAAACACCCTGCATTTTTATGATGAAGTGCAGGAGGCGCCATTTCAAAGCAATCTTGAAAAAATAAGCGCAAGCGAACTTAAACTTGCCCAAACGCTTATCGACAACATGACACAAAAATTCGATGCGTCAAAATATAAGGATGAGTATCGCGAAAAAGTTGAAAATGCAATCAAGGCAAAAATCAACGGCGAAAAAATATCCTCAGGCAGAAAGCGAGCGATGCCAAGCAATGTAATCAACCTGATGGATGCACTAAAAAAATCGGTGGAAGGCAGCAAAAAAAAGCAAAGCCGCAAAATAGATTAGGCACCTAATCTATTTTTATTTCATATAAAAATTCGTGATAAAAGGAGATTTTTATATGAATGAAGAAAAACTCTCAAACAACCTAAGAGTTGTTTTTGACCCGTTAAGTGAAAAATACATAATTTGCGACAGGCAGTCAGCACAAAATTTTAATCAAGCCGCACCTGCAAAAAAACCATTCAATCTTTTTAGCAAACTTCTCTCGCCAAAATCTATGCAGGAGCAACCTGTCCCAGCAAACGAAAGCGACCCACCGTCCAATTCTGCGCCTTCACAAATTCCGCAGCAGCCCACACCTTCGCAACCTTCCCAGCCGCCGAGGCCAACCCCTCCTCCAAGGCCAAATCCGCCTCCTCCACCGCCAAGTGGCAGCCAGGCAATAAGGCTTAGCAGAGATATATACAACGACCTTGACGCATTGGTGAACGCATACCGACAGTTGCAAGACTTTGCCGAGGCTGACACACAAACCTTTGAGAATTTGGAAAGTCAAACCCTTATCATGCGCGCAACAATGGGCAATATCTATCGCACACTGTCTGGCAGCCCTCTGCCTCCTCTTTCTGGCAGAAGAATTGAACTTGCCGAAAACTACTGTGCCTCACTTGGCATAGTGGCTGACTTTATTGGTGACATCATTGACAAAATGATTGATTTGATGGTTTTGATTAATGTTTCGTCAATCGACAGGCAACTGCTGATTTTAAACGCCACACTCTCTTCGCAGGAGCGCACTGTCACCAACCTTTATAACGATTGCAGAATAAGGAGTGCGTAAATGGATGAAACAGTAATCGCCCCTCCTTCAAATTCTCCCACCGTGCCAACTGAAAGCGCAACGCCTCAGCCCGCTCAAACAAACTTCACCACCATTCCTGCCGCGTCCAGCACACAGTATCCGCAGCTTACAAATGTAACGCGCTCGGCAAGGACTGTTCAAATTCTCAAAAATCTTGCATACGGCAAACACAGCGAACTCACCGCGCTTACGACATACCTTAGGCAGGACTGGGGTCTGGGGCAATCGTATCCAGACTTTGCCTCCACGCTTGAAAAAATTGCCATTGTTGAGATGCATCATTTGGATGAACTCTCTAACGCAATCGAGGCTTTTGGTGGCAACGCCGACTATTCAGTTGACGGCGCGTATTGGAGCGCAAGTGCGGTAAATCAAAACACTTCGCTGCCCTCGCTGTTAGAGCAAAACATCGTAAGCGAACAAAACGCCATTGCCTGCTACCGACAAGCCATCAGTCAAATTGACAACCAAAGCCTGATTGCTTTAATTGAAAAGATTATAAGCGATGAAGAGCAACATATTTTAATTTTGCAAAACATGCTTGAAAGTTATCAATAATTTAATAAAAAATATTAAAAATTACGCAAAAAAAATTAAAAAAAATATGTTAATTTTAAAAAATCCTAACATTTTTTCTGTTAGGATTTTTGCTTTTAATAATTAAATTGATGTAATTATTTTTTCAATTTCATTTAAATATTCATCTGCTTTGTTTTTATCTTGATGCTCAACCATAATTCTTATTTTTGGTTCAGTTCCGCTCGCACGCACCAGCAGTCTGCCCGCCGGCGCAATTTCGTTAAGGATTTGTGAAATTTTTTGAGAGAGTTTTTCGTTGTTTAACACCTTCAACTTATCAACCACTATAACACTTTTGTTGGCTTGATACAGCAGTTTAGCATCGCACAGCGCAGACATTTTCACGCCCGAAGATTTTAAAATGCTTGCAACTTGCAAAGATGCCAAAATCCCGTCGCCGGTTGGCAAAAAGTTGCGCATGATTATGTGCCCCGATTGCTCACCACCCAGCGTGAGGTTCATTTTTTGCATGGCCTCAATCACATACTTATCGCCGATGTCGGTTCTAACCAAATTGATTTTGTTGCGATTTAGCGCTATCAGTAGCCCTGTGTTTGTGTGGCTTGTGCCCACAACGGTGCCCGCATTTAAAGTGCCTTGCTTAGAAAAATGTTTTGCCAAAATGTAGATAAGTTGGTCGCCATCCAAAACATTGCCCTGCTCATCCACTGCCAAAACCCTGTCGCTGTCGCCGTCATACGCAAACCCCACATCCGCGCCTTCTTTAACAACTTTTTCTTTGAGTCCGCCGATGCAGGTTGAACCGCATTTTTCATTGATTTTTTTGCCACTGCTTTGGCAGTTGGTTTTAACAACCTTGCCGCCAAGTTTGCTGAAAATTTGTGGAGCAATTTTATATGCGGCGCCGTTGGCACAATCCAGCACAATCTTCAGCCCCGTCAAATCTGTTTTAACCGAGGCAAGCAAAAACTTTACATATGCGTTTGCCGCACTTGGCGAAAACTTATATTTGCCCACTTTGGTTGACGCAACAATCATGGGACAGGCAAAATATCTTTCTAGCGCGCTCTCCTGCTTTTCGCTGATTTTTCTGCCCTCGCTGTCAAATATTTTTATGCCGTTGTATTCTTTTGGGTTGTGAGAGGCACTAATAACCACTCCATAATCGGCTTTTTTGTGTTTGACTAAATATGAGATGCAGGCGGTGGGAACTATGCCCACATCCAAAACAGACGCGCCACCTTTTAATGCACCCGTGGAAAATGCCGCAGTAAGATAACTGCCGCTCACGCGAGTGTCGCGCCCAACAATTATTTTGGCCTTCTTTTTCGCCCTTGCAAGGGCGTTGCCCACCATTTGCGCAAGTTCCTCTGTAAGGTCATTATTAACAACTCCGCGCACTCCGTCTGTTCCAAAAAAAACTCCCATAACCTCTCCTATTTCAAATATTTTCCGCCCCTTCCAGGCTTGACGACAGGCCTAACTCTGCCTATCACAAAATCTTCTTTCTCGGTGGACTGCGTTACAGTTGTGCCCGCACAAATATAACTCTTTTCCGCAATGGTGAGCGGAGCAATCAAGTTGCAGTTGCTGCCAATAAATGCGCCATCGCAAACCCTAATTCTATGCTTTTGCTTGCCGTCATAGTTTACAAAAATCACACCGCAGCCAATGTTTACATTCTTTCCAACATCGGCATCGCCTACATACGCCAAATGCGCCACTTTGCAGCCATCCCCTAAGACAGAGTTTTTGATTTCAACAAAATTGCCAATCCTCACATTTTTGCCGGTTTTACTGCCTGGCCTAAGCCTTGCAAACGGGCCCACATTGTTGTCTTCGCCCACTTCGCTTTGCTCGATAAAACTTGCAACAACCTTGCTGCCGCTGCCTATTTTGCTGTCTATGATGTAAGTGCAACCCATTATCTCAACATTGTCGCCGATTTCGCTCTTGCCCCTGATTACAACATTTTCATGAATAACCACGTTGTCGCCAAGGACTACTTGCTCGTCAATTGACACGCTTTTTTTGTCATAGATTTTTATGTTTTTTTTCATAAAACCCGCCTTTTCTTTCACTTTTTATGAAACTGCTTAAAAAAAGGTGATTTTCTTTGACAACCCACGACGCGCCATGTATACTATATCTGCGAGGTAAAAATGCAAATAGCGAAAAATACAACAGTTTTAACCAAAAAAGACATAAAAAAAATGCAATATCTTGCACTTTTAAAAAGTTCATGGATAGTGGCAATTTTTGCCGTTGTTTTTGTGCTTTTGGCTTTTAGGATTGTTGACGGAAAGTTTGTTTTTGAAAGCGTGTTTTTTGTTGTGCTTGGCGCGATAACTTTACCCATCTATTTCATTATCGTGATTATTTTAATGGAAAAACAAAACAAACGCCTGCCACAAAAAACAACCTACACATATGTGATTACTGAAAACGAAATCTCTGCCACGGCCGATGACGGAAGCAATAATGAAACCATTTCGGTTAAAATTGAAAACATAACAAAATTTCAAGCGGATAAAAAATATTTCACCATCATAGCAGATAAAAACATTTCAATGCTGATGGCAAAAAGCGGGTTTGAAAAGCCAGAGGATGCCCAGCAAGTTGAAAACTTAATCAAACTTAAAGCCAAGGCCTTTGCAAAAAAAAGGGCTAAGAAATAGCCACACTTATAATAATTTTGCCACCTAGGTCAGGCACATAGATTGTAATAGTTCCACCAGAGATTGTCGAGACATGAAAATAGTTCATGTCTCTTTTTAATTCAACGCCGTTTGTTACAATTTCAATGGCAGAAAAGTTGATTGGCTCGCCGCTTGGCGAAAGCAGTTGAATGGTGAAAGTTCCCACTTCGTCAGGCGACAGTAAAATGGTGCTATCATTCACCTGACAATTCGCAACCGCTTTAAGTGCGCAGGTGAAAGGCGCCTCCACCAAAACCTCAATTTGCGCAACCTTGCTGTCATTAAGCATAACTTCAACAACTGCACTGCCCGCCGATGTGGCGGTTACGGTGTTGCCCTCAATTTGCAGAATGCCGCTGCTTGAAACAAACTCAATGTTCGCCTGCCCTGTGTAATAACTTGGTTCAAGCGCAAAATCAATTTGCGTCTGTTGCGAAAGCGATAGGGTTAAACTGTTTGGCAAATTTTCAATTTCAACAGGAACGCTTTTTACTGTAACATTCACAATTTGCTGGCTGCCGTCATTCACACCACGGAATGTGATTTGCGCCTCGCCTTCCTTATTCGCTGAAATCACATTGTTTTTAATTTTTACAGCATCGCCAGAAACGGTGGCTTGAAAATTTTTATAAGAATAAAAAGCAAGTTCGCTGTTGCAGCCATTGGCAGCAGCATCATCTTGGTTTTTATCTATCAAATACAGCGTGATTTGCTGCGGCAAATCCACCACTGGGTCGTTAGGATTTTCGGTTACGGTTATTTGTGCAGTGGAAATCGCCCTCTCATCATTGCAAGTTGCGGTTATTCTCACAGAGGTCGTGCCGACACTCAGCCCATACACAACGCCATCCTCAATTTTTGCAATCTCTTCGTCATAAACTTCATAGGAATACTGCGCATCTTCCATACTGCAAGAAATTTGCAAACTTTTTGAGGAAGAAACCGGCAGCGTAACTGCCTCCACCGAAAGTGAAAGCGCGCTTTGCTGCGGGCGTGAAAAAACACAGGCAATAACAATCACCGCCGAAACAATAACCAGCACCACTGCAATTATGGCTGGACTAAATTTTGAAGCCTTTGTTTTCATACACGAATATTTTAGTCTTTTTGTGTCGAATAACAAAGTAATTTGCGTAATTTGTTTATAAAATTATGGTAAATGGTCCGTTGTTGACAAGGCTTACAATCATGTGTGCACCGAACTCGCCAGTGCTGACATTTATACCTTGATTTTTAATTTCTTCAACAAACAGTTCGAACAGTTTGTTGGCCGCTTCTGGCCTCATCGCCCCGCTAAAACTTGGCCTAAAACCATGCGAGCAATCTGCGCACAAAGTAAACTGCGAAACCGCCAAAACCTCACCGCCCACGTCGGCTAGCGAAAGATTGGTTTTGTCGTTTTGGTCACTAAAAATTCTTAGCCCTGCAACCTTTCTGGCTTTTTTAATCACCTCACTTTCGCTGTCGCCCTCTTCAATTCCAACCAGCACTAAAAAACCTTTTTTGACGCTGGAAATTATTTTTCCGCCAACTTCAACGCTGGCTTTATCCACACGCTGTAAAACAACCTTCATGTTTTTCTCCTTATTTTATTTTAGCAGATTGATAACAAATCAGCAACTTTTCAATTACAGCAATAAGCAAAAAATTGCAAAAGAAAAATAAAAATTAAAACAAAATCAAATAAATTTGAATGCTTTAACTAAATAAAATTGCAATTTTTGTTTAAATATGTTAATATTTCTTTTAAGGAGATTTTAACATGGAAAACGTAATCAAAAACATGAACATTAGGCCAATGCTCGATAGAGCGGAGTTTGAAAGGGTTGAACTGCCAAAACAGGGCGAGTCAGTTAATTTCCAAATCGGCGACGAGGTTACTGTAAAACTGCTTAGCGACCAAGTTGCAAAAGTTACAGTTTCAAGAAGCATCGTGGCTCAGCCAGAGCGCATCTTCAAAATTTATGTTGAAATGAGCGCCGATGTGATGATTGAGAAAAAATATTATGACGAACTCAAAGACCCTGCCGACTATTTCAAACGCACCCCTATTTGCAGAGCGCTTGCCGCACAAATTGCAAACCTCATCTCCAACATGACGGTTTGCTCAGCAATCGGCCCAATGATTACAGAACCTTTTGTAAGGGCTTAAAAAAATAACCTCTAACTTATGGTTAGAGGTTTTTTATTGCCGCTTCAATTCTTTTCAAACTTTCATCCTTGCCCAAAACTTCCAAAATCTCTGTGGCGCCGCCCGGCGTTGCCTGCGTGAATGTTAACGCAATTCTCACAATCCACATCAGCGCCCCAACCTTTATGTTTAATTTCTCCGCCAATTTAGAGAGCGAAGCAAAAAGCGCATCGTTGGAAAAATTCTCTTGGCTTTGCAAACATTCTTGCACAACCGGCAAAATTTGTTTTGCTTGCTCAGCCGAGGTTTTATTTTTTTTGTTTTCGAAAAGCGCCGCGTCAAAGCCTCTGCTGTGAATAAAAATTTGGGTTACTTCTTCAATGTCAGCAAGTTTTTCAATTCTTGGCTTTATCAAACTTAAAATTTTGTCCTGTTTTTCACCTTTCAACTGGTTCGGCAAATATTTTTGCGCAAGAGTTTTAAACTCTTCAAACGGCATGTTTAAAATGTATGCCTTGTTAAACCAGTTTAGTTTTTCATAGTCGAAAACAGATGGCGATTTATTTATTTCCTCAATCTTAAAAAGTTTTTTAAGTTCGTCAAGTGAAAAAAACTCCTCTGTGGTCTGCTTTGACTTCCAACCCAAAAAGGCAATGTAGTTTATTATCGCCTGTGGCAGATATCCTTCATCGGTTAAATCTTGAAAACTTACCGCGCCGTGGCGTTTGGAAAGTTTTGAAAAACTGCCGTCTTCATTTTTACCCATCAATAGCGGAAGATGCACATATTTAGGCCTCTCCCAACCAAAAGCGTCATATAAAAGCACGTGCTTTGGCGAAGAAGCGATGTATTCGCTGCCTCTCACCACATGAGTAACACCCATTAAGTGGTCGTCCACAACATGCGCAAAGTTGTAGGTTGGCAAACCGTCTGATTTAAGCAAAATAATGTCTTGCAACTCTTGATTTTTTACGCTTACATGCCCAAAAACCAAATCGTCAAAGCAGGTTTCTCCCTCTGTTGGCATCTTTTGCCTGATTACATACGACACGCCGTTTTTAAGTTTTTTTTCAACCTCTTCTTTTGAAAGGTTGCGGCAGTGGCGGTCGTATTCAAACGCTCCCTCTTCATTTTTCAAATTTTCCAATCTTTCTTTGGTGCAAAAACAATAATATGCCCCACCCTTTTCAACCAGCATTTCGGCATATTTTTTGTATATTTCTTTGCGCTGGCTTTGCACATATGGCGCGCTTGGCCCGCCTATGTCAGGCCCTTCGTCATACTCGATGCCAGCATCTTTAAGTGTTTTATAAATAAGTTCAATCGCCCCGTCCACAAACCTTTCTTGGTCTGTATCCTCTATGCGCAGAATAAACTTGCCGCCGTTTGCGCGCGCAATAAGATAGGCATACAACGCGGTGCGCAAGTTTCCCACATGCATAAAGCCAGTTGGGCTTGGAGCAAATCTGGTTACAACCATTTGTTTCTCCTTAAATAAGTTCGTCATAATCCTCTTCAAGTTCTTTAAGTTCAGCCTCTTGAACTGGCGCCTCTTCCAATTTTTTAGGCTTTTGATATTTAACTTTTTCTTCCATTCCCACAAAGGTGGTGTATTCGCCAATCCACCTAAGTTTTACAGAGCCCACTTGTCCATTTCTGTGTTTTGCGAAAATAAGTTCCACAACGCCAGGCTCTTCCTCAGTTGGCGTGTCGTTATATTTTTCTGGATTGTGCAAGAACATAACAATGTCGGCATCCTGCTCAATCGCACCTGAATCTCTCAGGTCGGAAAGTTGAGGCCTGTGCCCCTCACGCTTTTCAATATCACGCGAAAGTTGGCTCAGCACAATGATTGGCACATTGAGTTCTTTTGCCGCAACTTTAAGGTTTCTGGAAATTTCCGAAACCTCGCTTTGACGATTTTCCTTTTTTCGGCTGTCTGCGGTCATAAGTTGCAGATAGTCAATCATAATCAGGTCCAGTTTGCCCTCTTTTGCTTTAAGCCTCCTGCATTTTGAAAGTAGCGTTGCAGGAGTGGTGAGGCTGGAATCATCTATGAACAGTTTGCTGTTTTCAAGTTGCTTGGTCGCCGTCCAAATTCGCTTCCACTCGTCACTTGTCATCTTTCCAGTAAGTGCATTTTGCATTGGAACCTTTGCAAGCGAGCAAAGCGCCCTTTGAGTGAGTTGTTCTTTTGACATTTCAAGTGAGAACACCGCACAACTTTTGCCCTCTTTAACGGCAATGTTGGTTACAAGGTTCATGGCAAAACTTGTTTTACCCACACTAGGTCTTGCGGCAAGCAAAATAAGGTCGCTGTTTTGCAAGCCGTTGGTTATGCCGTCAATATCTCTATATCCAGTTGGCAGCCCGCGGAGTGAGTCAGGGTCTTTTGCCACTTTGTCAAATTTATCAATCACGGCTTTGATTGCGCCGTTAGGCTTGCCGATGTGTTCAAGTTGCGAAACCTCTTCCTTTTCTGCAATGGAATAAATTTCCGCTTCCGAATAAGACAGCACATCATCTTTATCCTCATTTGAATAGGCCTTTTCAATGATGTTTTGCCCGCTTTTGATAAGCATTCTTCTTATGGAGTTAGATTTTACAATGTCCACATAAAATTTGTAGTTGGCCGCAGATGGAACAACGTTAGACAAAAAGTTTATGTAGTCAATGCCGCCAATCGCGTCAATCTTACCCTCTCGTTCAAGTTCCTCTGTTAAAGTAACAAAGTCGATAGGTGTGTTTTTTTGAAAGATTTTAACCATTGCGGCAAAAATATTTTTATGCGCATCGGTATAAAAATCTTCGCTTTTCAGCATTGACATTATTTCTGTTTGGCACATGGAATCAATCAGCAAACAGCCCAATGTGGCTTGCTCTGCATCAAGATTATGCGGCATCATTTTGTAATCTGGCATAATAACTCCTTATTCTTCCGCAAACGGGTCGTCTGGCGGAGATTGCTCTTCCTTTTCCTGTTTCTTTTTATCAATCATAGCACAAATCCAAAGAAACAACAAATAAAACGCCCCTGCAAGTAGCACTATAATCAGCATGTTAAGCCATTGTGGAATTGTGGTGCAAACAATCAAAACGGCAGAGATGATGAGTGCAACCACTGCATAAATTCCAATAAACCACATAGTGCGTTTAACTTGCTTTTTCATTTCACGCTTTCCGCCGTTTTGCATATCCCCTCCTAAATTTCTCCACGCATCTGTTTTGCCTGAGCGCGCATTCTCATGGTGTGGTCGAGAATTGTTTTTCTTATTCTAACATTTTTTGGCGTAATTTCCAACAATTCATCGTCTGCCAAAAATTCTATTGCATCTTCAAGGCTCAAAATTTTTGGTGGAGACAGCCTAAGCGCCTCATCCGAGCCGGACGCACGCATGTTAGAAAGATGTTTTTTCTTGCAAACATTCACAACAATGTCGCCGCCTTTTGGGTTTTCGCCAACCACCATGCCAGCATACACCTTGGTGCCTGGTGTGATGAACAGTTCGCCGCGCTCCTGAGCGTTATACAATCCATACACAACCGCCTCGCCAGGCTCATGCGCGATAAGCGAGCCAACATCTCGCCTTTGAATTTCGCCTTTATATGGCGCATATCCTTCAAAAATGGTGTTAATCACGCCCTCGCCGCGGGTGTCTGTTAACAGTTCGCTTTTAAAACCAAACAGTCCGCGTGACGGAACCAAAAACTCCATTTTCATTCTGCTGCCATGTGGCGTCATTTGAATTAAATCGCCTTTGCGAACGCCCATTTTGTTCATAACCGTGCCAACACTATCCTCTGGCACATCCAAAAACAACCTGTCGATAGGCTCACATTTAACGCCGTCAATATCTTTAATCAGCACTTTTGGCATTGAAACTTGAAATTCGTAGCCGTCTCGGCGCATGTTTTCAATAAGAATGGAAAGATGCATTTCGCCTCTGCCTCTAACAATAAACTGGTCGGCAGTTGCGCCGTCCTGCACTTTAAGTGAAAGGTCTTTAACCGCCTCTTTGTAAAGCCTGTCACGCAAGTGCCTGCTTGTGACAAACTTGCCCTCAGTTCCAGCAAAAGGCGAATTGTTAACCATAAAGGTCATTTCAATGCTTGGCTCGGCAATCTTGACAAACTCCATTGGCTGAGGGTTTTCTTCGCCGCATATGGTGTCGCCGATGTTTACCTGTTCCAGACCTGCCACGCAAACTATTTCACCAATGTCGGCCTGCTTTACAGGCGTTCTTTTCAAGCCTTCAAACACAAAAAGCGAAACGATTTTTGCTTTTTGCTTCTTTTCAGGCTCATAGTAATTGCACACAACAACATTTTGCCCTTCTTTTATACTGCCCTGAGTGATTTTTCCAACTGCCAGCCTGCCCACATACTCGTTGTGTTCAGCGGAAGAGATTAAAAGTTGCAGTGGCTTATTTTCGTCACCTTCTGGTGCAGGAATGCTGCTTAGTATTGTTTCAAACAGCGGCTGCAGGCTTTCGCCCTGTTTTGTAAAGTCCAGCGACGCCGTGCCCTTTTTTGCCGAGCAAAAAACAAATGGTGAATTTAACTGCTCTTCGTTTGCGTCAAGTTCCAAAAACAGTTCCAAAACCTCGTCCACAACCTCTTTTGGTCTTGCATCCGGCTTGTCGATTTTGTTGACAACCACCACAACTTTTAGGTTGAGTTCAAGCGCTTTTTGCAGCACAAAGCGCGTCTGTGGCATAGGCCCTTCAAAAGCATCCACAAGCAGCAGCACTCCGTCCACCATTTTTAGCACTCTTTCAACCTCGCCACCAAAGTCTGCATGGCCTGGCGTGTCGATGATGTTTATTTTTACGCCATTATAAAGGCAAGAGGTGTTCTTTGCCAAAATGGTGATGCCTCTTTCTTTTTCCAAAGCGTTGCTGTCCATCACGCGGTCTTCCACCACTTGATTTTCTCTAAACACATGCCCCTGTTTGAGCATTTCGTTGACCAGTGAAGTTTTGCCGTGGTCTACATGCGCAATAATCGCAACATTTCTAATCTTGTCATTTGTCATAATTCAATTTTTCCCTTTTAACGATTTAGTATATCACAAAATTTGCCAATTTCAATAAAAAAGAAGGTTTTTATGCCTTCTTTTTTTCTGCTTTTTTGCGTTTTGAAACTAAATAGATAACTCCTGCGCCAATGCCGGCCACAGCAAGTGCGCTGCAAAGTGCAACCACATACCACCAACCACGCTGAGCATTGACAGATTTTATTTCAACTGTTTTTTGCTCGCCAAGGTTTTGGTAGGCTTGCTGCCACACATGATGATATAGGCCGTCATAATATTGCACGTCTGCGTTTGAGTGGATGCGTTTGTGATAGGTTGCATAGTCATATCTAAACTCTGGCTGCGGTGCATTCGCTGTATAGTCTGGGAAAGATTGTTGCATCACTGCGCTGACTATTGAATAATACCTCTGCCCCAAACTCTGCCCGCCAGAGGACTGCGAAAATATGAAATCCGCCTGCGAAACATCCTCATCTAAAAACAGGTTGTCGTCGCCGCTCTCTTCTTCATCATCACCAGAAGAAGGATGATAATAATTCCATGCTCCATAACTTCTAAAAATAATGCTAAACTCCACACAGTCGGTGGCAGAGTTATAGTCCGCTTCCGTCATGGTTACATAGTCGCCGCCAATAACATAGTTGTTGTTTGGTGAGGCTGAGTAAATTGCAAAATAATTTAAAAACATCACATTCCACACTTGCAGCCTTATTTGGCGAACAAGTTCGTCAAGGTAAGCATTCACATCTTCTTCACTTCCGCCCTGCTGCGAAAAATATTTTGCATTTGCAGGAAAGGCAAAGTTTTGGCTGACGCCACTTTGCCCCACCAGCAACTGAATTTCAAAGGCGTTGTTTGAAAGTTGCGCGCTAGACGAACCTTGACATCCAAACAGTGGCAAGGCGATAAATAGACACAGCAAAAGCACAAAAAGTTTTTTCATAAAACTAATTTTATTCAATTAACAAGCCTTTTATTTAATTTTGAACAATTTGCACGCTGTAATTTTCCACACTGGTGTATAGAACTCGCAGAACATACCCGCTGCTGCGGCAGTTTATGTCTGTGTTGGTTGTAATTCTAACATATGTCAAGCCCAGTGTTGGGTTGTAGCCTGCGTAGGTGCAGTTTGTGCCAGAGTCGGTTGTGTAGGTTGCGCTTGATGCAAACAGATTGTTATAGGCTTGGTTCACCCTGCCCATTGCCACCGTGCCTGTCGAGCGCACTCCTGCACCGTTATAAATTATTCCACCGGCATTGGCAGCCATAATGTCGCCAGTGTTAGCAGAGTGATAAATTGAGCCGCCATAACTGTGCACTGCCACGCCTGCTGCATAAGCCGAGCCGCGTGTTGACACGCTGGTTACATCGCCATTGTTTACGCTCATTTCAATGATTGCGTTCACGTTTGAAATGGCAATTCCGCTGGCCATAACCACACCGTTTTGGTTGTTTGTGAACCTTGCACTGATGTTTCCGTCGTTTTGCGCAAGCAAAATTTGACCGTTGGTGGTGTTGTTAAAGCCCACAAGAGCGCCATACATAAAGTTTTGAGCGCTGCGTGAGAATGAGTTTGTGATGCTGACATCGGCTTGCGAAGATATTTCTCTTGCCACCTGCCTGTTTTCTGCCACAATCGGCGCAACAGCAAGTGTGCCGGCGGATGTCATTGCGCTTGCAAACACCACTGACGAAGAGGTTACCTCAACGCTGGAAACCGTACCGTTGTTACTTAACACAAGCCCGCCCACAAGCGCTGAGCCAGAACCAAGTTGCTCTGCCAGAGTGTCATTAAAGGTAAGGCCAAAACTTATGCTCAAATTTTCCACTACACTACCCGCACCAATTTCCTTGAACACTGCTGCGCCTTGCTCAAAGGAAACATCTTGGCTGCCTGTGGAAGAAGAGATGCGCGCGGTTATTGGGGTGTCGAGCGTGCTAAGCGCTGAAATGGTTACATCGATTGTGTTTCCTCCGCCGTCATAATTTCCAACAAACGGTTGTGAAATCACAAACCCTTGCACGTCCATTTCAAGATTTTGCGTTTGAAGGAAGTTGTATATACCTTCATCATCGGTTATTTGAGTGAAGGAGGTTTCGTTTGTAACAATCTCGGTGCTGCCAGAATACCTGCTTCGTCTTTCCACATACAGTTTGCGGTTGTAGGTGTTGTGATAAGACTGCTTTTCATATCTGTAACTGATGTTTTCAAACTGCTGCATATTTGCAATTTGATATGGGTTTGATTCACTGCCGTCGCCAAGTTCAAACAAATCAAACTGCATTTCACCTGACAGTTCAAGCGGGCTGGAAAGCAGGTTGTTTTGCGACTTGCGCGCCTGCACACTAAACTCAACGATTGTGCCAATAAGGTTAGGCTCAAAACTGCTTACATAAATGCCCTCTTCTGCAACATTGTAGTCGCCAAACTGGGTTTGCAGCGAGCCGAGAGGCACATTGTTGTATTCACGAGTATCCCTTACCGAATAGGTGTAGTAACTTTCATCGTAAGAATACTCGGTGACAATTGTGACTTTAAAATGCATGCTTGAAATGTTTTGACTAAAACTTTCATCCTGCTGCAAGAAGTGGTAAACATTTTCTGTGGAAACATAAACGGTTTCGCCGCCAAGCACAATCTCTTGATACGGTGCCTCAGCGTTGTAGTTGTTTACTTCAAGCGCCACGCCGTCGTCAAGCGCGGCAACCACCGACGCCTCTTCATCAACATACAGCGGAGTGTTTTCCAAAACCGTGAATGTAACGCTCTCGCCATCGCTTTGATATTGCATCAATTCTGCTGGAATGTAATAGGTTGCTTGTTCATCGTCAAACGGCATCTTTGCCAAAACCGCCCAACTTGACGCGCCAAACTCATAACCAATGCCCTCGGTCATGGTCAAGCCCGAAGGCTGATAGGTTCCGTCCTCGGCAAGTTCAAACATATCAGTTGCCTGGTTAGCATATATGCGCACAGTGCCGTCTTGCTCAACCACCGCATATGTGTCGTGAATGTCAACATAGTAGGTATTATATTGTCCCACATAATACATAACTGGCACATATGTTTCGCCGTCCAGCACAACTTGCTCTGCCTGCAATCTCTCGCCCTGAACAAAACCGTATGGCGTGCCCATATCGTCTGTGTAGATAGCAGTCTGACCAAGAGTGCGGTCGCTAAATTTTACACCATAGGTCCAGTAGAAAGTTTGCGACTGCTCGTCAAAATACAGGATGTCTTGCTCCGACCAATCCACATAACTGAATGAAATGGTGGTTGGCCTGTATGCGCTAAGTATGGTGTTTGAGGTTGCGCCTGGTATTGGTTGAACAACAATGTTCACACCTTCACTGCCCTCTGGCAGATATATGGTGTTGGCTTGACCTTCGTCTGTTCCGCCAATTTGAATGTATAGAACGCGGCTAGCATTGGTGATTGTGTAAGCAAACTGCTCTTCACCTAAGTCGGCTGTAACTTCAAGCGCTATATAATTTTTATTGGAAATAATACTGCGTGTGAAATATTGACTGAAATCAACACTGTTCAGCGTTCCACCGCTGGTGCTTTCAACCTGGTCGGTTGTAAAATCGGTTTGTTCAAGCACTGAAAGAATTCTTGCCTGAGCGCTTTCAAACATCACGTTGGTGTTGGATGTGATTTTTCCGCTTTGTTTTGCAAGTATTGAGAAGTTGTAGGTTTGATTGTCGCTAAGTTGCTCAGCGTTTTGACTTAAAGTGAAGGTGTAAACCCCTTCCTCTTGTGAGTAGGTGCCGTTAAGAATTGTGCTGCGCGCCTGCTCGGCAATGTAAACCTCGAATTCTGCTGTGCCGTCATATGTCCAGGTGATTTTGCCGTTTGAGATTTGGAAGTTCTCCACCTGAGGTGCCCTTTGCAAAAGTTCGTCTGCGCTTGCTGCCGTGTGGTAAAGTTCGCCCTCCAAAACAAAGGTAAGGTTGTCGGTGTATTGACTTTGGTTTACTGGCACATATCTCTCGCCTTCCAACGTGGTGATTGTGCCATTTGAGGACGGCGAATATGCGTGTGCCTTAACATACACGGCGTATCTGTATTCCGTTGCCACTGGGTCAATTATATTATCCGCACTGAGGTATGTGTTGGTTGTGTAATAAGTTGTTGTGTCTTGTGTGCTTGCTTCCCAGCCAGATGATGTTTGCCTATAATATTCCACCATAACTTCATAGACAATTTCTAAATCGTCTGCCAGCGACAATCTTTCAAACCCGCTTGCGCTCTGCCAGTGAACATCACCGTCTGTCACGCTTATGTCGTCATCCATTTCAAGTTTGCCTGCGGTAACCGATGTTGTGGCCGATTGCAGATACAGGTTCGTGTAGCCGTCATCAGTTTGGTTTACGGTTATGATGTAGCCGTCCCTATCACTGCCTTGCAAATAATTGTTTCTTTCTGTTTCTATTTCAAAGCCATCTAGCATCTCAAAATTATCGCCTGAGGTTGCAAAATAGAATGTGTTTGCAGTGCGCTCTGTAAGGCCCAATTCATATCTTGCCGTCTGTGAAGATAAAATTGAATTCACGCCAGTTTGATAGGTTACGCTATCCTGCCTGTTTGTGGAAAGCGCAAACATATCTTCGTGGTCTGTTTGATAAACATTGTTTGAAATCAAGAACTCTTGCGCAGTGAAGGCTGCATTGCTGTCTGCGATTGAGAATTTGCCATCCACAACCCTAACATTAGGTGCGCTTAATTTGTAAACATTGTTGATTGTATAGGTTGGGCTGTCCACTGTGATTGAGAAATCGGATGCCGAACCCTGCGTGTAGAATGTTACATATTCGTATAGCCCTGCATTGTTAAATGACAGCGTTGGGTTTTGCCCAGAAAGAGTTAACTCTTGTGCGTTTGAAGTAGCAAATTTATAGAGCACTGTCGTTGAATAAATTCTGTTGCTTACGCTGAAATTCTCCCAAGCAAACACACCATTTTGTAGTTGCAGCGAGTTAATATTAAATTGCAAGAACACCACAGAAATTTCTTCTGTTTTGCTGTTAAGCGCAGTGTCACTGCCGTTTACATAGACGTTTGCAGTAAAGTCGTTTCCTTCAAGTTCAACTGTGTTGCCATAAATGTCTACAATGCCGGTTTCATAAATCAGCCCATCCTCTTTGCCGTTTATTGAAATGAGCACAAAGCCCTCTTCATCTGTTTGCAACTGCTGCGTGGTTGCCCCGCCCTCGGCGTAAGCCGTTCGCGTCCAAACCGCGCCATCAAAAGTGATGTTGTAGGTTACTGTGGAATTATATTCAATGTTGTTTTCGCCAACTGTGGTGTTTTTATTTTTTAACACTAAGGTGTAGTCGGTGTAGTTTTCGCCGTCAGCATTCGTAACTGGCCTAAACTTAATGATGTATTGCGAGCTGCCATCTGCCTCTTCTATTTCATCTGCAATGGTTTGCGGCGAAGCAATAATGGTTATGCCGCTTTGCTTTAACGAATATGCTGAACTTAAAGTGCTGTTTTCTTGCGAGCCTTGCTGCTGAATGTAAATGTCATACACGCCTGCTGGAATTGTGTTTGCGCTAACCTTCCCATAGACGCCGTTTTCACCGCTGCCAATCTCGTCAAACAGCAGGCTGGAAGTTGCCACGCCGTTAAAATAGTATGCGCTTGTAAGAATGTTGTAAACTGCCCAAAGCCTTGACGCGTATGGAGTGTTGTTAAGTGATGTGATAACAGTGTTGAAAGTTTCAAGAGTTGCCTCGTCAAACCTAGCCAAAAGTTGAATTGCACTAACCGATGTCACATACTCTTGCTGCGTTTGGGTGTTGATGAATTTTAAGTTAAACTCCAAGTTTTGCAGGTCTTCCAAATTGTAGTCCAAAGGATATTTTAAAACATCTTCCAATAGCCTTGATGCAAAATTGGCGCTCGTCCAAATTGTTGCCTCTCCGCTTTTTGCGAGGCGCCTTTCCAAACTGTCGAGTTTTGCGATGTATTCCTCTGCGGTTTCATCGCCCTGCTCTGGAATTTCTCTTTGGTCATCAAAACTCAAACTCATAACGCCGTTTGAAATTGTGAGAGGTGTGTCAATTTGGTCAAGTTTGCGAACTGTGCCGCGCTCGCCATCCTTTTCATAATAAAGTTTGTTTGATGGCAAAACGCCAAGTTGTGAAGAAACCGCCTGCAAAGCCACTTCAAATTCGCCAACATAGGTTATGTTTTCGCCAAGATAGTAAGTTGCATTGCTTGCGCTGATAAAGATTTGGTTTGTTCCGGTTTGGTTTTCCAGACTAATCACAAAGCCAGTGTTTGCACCAGCAGAATTTTGCCAACTTAAATTGCCCTCGTCAATTGTAAAGTTGGTTGGCCCAGAAAGTTTTGTATAAATCATGCTTTGAGTAAACCCATTAACAATGAATTGGTCGTCTGCTTGGGTGGTTATGTATCCCACTTGCAGATATGCTGGTGCGCTTGCGTTCATGTTTTCAAGCAGGTTTGTAATATTTATTGCATAGCATGGCACGGAGGTGTACCCTTCGCCGGTTATGTTGGTGTAAGAGAAACTTTGCTCTGTAACCTCTTGCCCATCTTTCATATATGTGTGGGTTATCCAGTAGCCTTGTACATCGGCGATGTCAATCTCGTAATGCGTTCCTGCCGGACCGCCGCCATTTCGCACATGGATTGCAGTAATGTTATTTTCAATCTGGTTTGTGCCGTTATCTTTAATTACAATGTAATCTTCTGTTTCGCTAAGTTTTTCTTGAACAACAGTGCCATTTGAATCCCTGTATGTAAACTGGAAGGAAGCCTCATCACTTCTAAGCATGCCGTCAATCACTGAATAGATTGTAAAGTCAAAAGTTTCGCCGTCAGTGAGTGGGAACATTTCGCAAAGTTCAATTGCAAGCATTTCAAAGTTGACGCTTGATGTGGATGTAAAGTTCGCATCAACAACTGTTTGCAATCCGCTCTCGTCCACAACCTTAACATAGAAGCGCCTCTGCCCTGTTTCTGCTGCAACATTCAGCATCAGTTTGCCTGTTTGTGCATCGGCAGAGATTGAAATAATGTCTTGCAGTTTGTAAATGGCTGCTGTTTGCACGGCTGCATCGATTGTTAAGGTGCTGTTCTGCTGCGACACAATCTGCTGACTTGCGGACACCGAAAGTTGCCTTAGTGTGATTTGCAACTGACCGGTTAATTCTTCCACCAAGAAGGTTCGCTCGTCCGCGGTCAAAATGATTGGCGCGCCTTCATGTGCATTGCCTTCGGCATCTTTGATGTCAAGATAAATTCCTGTGCCAACTGATTGCGCCTCAAACTGCAACAGTCCAGAAGTGTTTGCCTGAATGTTTGAAATTGTGTTTGCGGCAACTGAAATGTTGAATGAAAACTCATGTGAATTTGTCAGGCCCGTGCTGGAATAATCTGCCAGCGTTTTAAATTTAATGGTGTAATTGCCTCCGCCATTTTGCAAAGTCAGTATCTGAGAAAGGTTGACAGAGTTTTGTGTAAGTTCGCCCAAAGTCGCAATAACTTCGCCGTTTTCAATCACCTCAATTTGATAGCCTGCCGCATCATCAATCGCATCCCATGAAAGCACGTGGTCTAAATAGTCTGCTGTTCGGTCTGCCGTGATTTGGCTGACATTGTCAATTCTGGTGATTGTTATCTGCTTTTGCGCGCTCTGCCCCTGCCAAGAATCAACCGCGCCCTCTCTTGTTGCATAAACGGTGATGGTGTAAACGCCGCTCTCCCAATCCTCTGGGAAGTTGAAGTGGTTGCCGTCAATCTGCGTTTCAAAATCCTTTTCCTCGCAACGCAAATGGAAGGTTACATCACTGTCGGTGCTTGTAAACGACAAGCCAGTTTCATCTTGTATGATTTGAGGCTGAGCCAAAATCCTGCCGTTAAACGATGCCACCTCTTGGCTTGGCAAAGTAACTGCCTGGGTTGCCTTGTGGCTAACGCGCAAAGTGAACGCTCCGCTTTGACCTGCTATAAACTGCTGAATATCCGCGTTGGTTTGTGAAACATAATAGGTTTGAACAACGTCGCCGCCCTCTGCTTTTATTGTAAGTTCCACAATATACCCTTGTTGAGCCGCTTGTGAAGAGTTGTCGGTTATTGTAAGCAACCCTCTGTCGCTCACTGAAATTTGCAAAGGACTGAACTTGCCAACCGAAACGCTAACCTCGCCAGACATGATGTCAGTGGAGGATGTTGCCACAACTTTAAGCGTGTTTTGCTGCTCTGTAAACAGGTTTTGCGCAATTTGATAGGTTGTGGCTGTGGTTGAGCCAATCAATGAATTGTTTAAATAAATTTCAAATGTAACCTGGCTGGTTGAAGAGCCATTAAACTGCCAAGCAAGGTTTACCGACTTTTGCAGTTCTGCATCTATGGTTGTTTTGCTGGCGTCTATTGAAGCCGTAAGGTTTGTGGCGCTGTCTAGTTTTTTAACGTTTACGCTGTCTGCAAGTAGGGTTATCCCCCAATATCCTTTGCCTTGAACAGACAAGTTATATTCGTCAATGTAGGCATAGATGCTTGCTGTGTAGTCGCCGTTAATGAGGTTGACGAGTTGCGAGTTGGTAAGTTGCAGCGAGTTTGTGCTTAAAGAAGAAATCGTTCTTTGAACCTCGCCCTCTGCATCCAAAATTACAACCTCATACCTAAGATTATTGGATGGCGAAGCAAGCAGCCAATCTGCCACGAATGGTGAGAAATCATCCCAAATTAAATTGTTGTTTTGAATTGTTGCATTTGCCTGATAGGTAGAAAGTGAAACCTCAGCAACATCAAACTGAGAAGGCGTGCTGGAAACAAAGTAAATTTGGTCGCCGTCCTGCTCAAAAGTTGTGCCTTTAAGAACAACGGAAACCGTGTTTGCGTCAAGTTTAAACTGTGGCGATGTGCCAATGCTGCTGTTGTTTACCAAAATGTCGGTAACATAGTTGGCGTCTGCCGAACCAATTTCAAAACTTGCATAGTAGTCTTGCCCCTGCCTAAACACTCTCAAAGATGAAACCGATGAAATTTTGTGGAAAATTATGGATGCAGATGCGTCCGCCTGCAAGGTGTTGTCGCTTTTTGCAATCACATAGAAGTTGTAGTCGCCTGGCTGCAAGAAATCATACTCTGCAACACTGAATTCATACAAGCCAGATTGTGCTGGCGCGGTGATTGTTTGTTGCAACTCATCACCCAGATACACAAGATATTCTGGATTTTGCTGTGAAACGCCCTGCCATGAGATAATCTGTGTTTGTTCGTTATATGAAAGTTTAACGCTGTCTAACTTTGAAATCACAAGGTCGGTGCTGGAAGAGTCGTATCTTAAAGTTGCATATCTGGATGGCAAATAGTAAACGCCATCTTCACTTAAACTAATGTCGGCATAAACCTTGATTGTAACCTCAGTTCGCTGTGAGAAATAACTGTCAAAGACCGCATCGTTAGCCCTGAGCTCAGCAATTTCATCTTCCAAGTTAAAGGTTGTAAGTTGGGTTTCAAAATATCTAGAAATGCTGCCATTTTGTGAGGACACAGTGATGTCAACATGATAAGCGGTCACTTTGTCATTATGCGTGAAAGAAACTTGCTGCTGAGAATAGTTCAACATGGTTGGCGTTTGGCTTCTGTGAAAAACAAAAGTTGCAAACGCGCTTTCAAGATTGATTGTTCCCGCCGTTGTAAAGCCCTCAAACTCTTCATAGCCGTTCAACCTTGCCCTGATTTGGAAATCGCCGTCATAGCCTGAAACACTAACTGTGCCGTCCTGCCCTGCCTCGCTGGTGATTAAGTCTGCGCCGTCTTTTTGAATAGTCATAGTTGCAAGGTCATCGCTGTTCACAACCCTTGCCACTGTGTCGCCCTCTTCCACAACCATCTCTGTTGGCATTGCCAATCTGTTGACTGTGAGAAGCGAGGTTGAATTTGTGTGGATAATTTGTTGTGCATCGGTTTGTGCGTATGCCTCCACTTCCACCGAATATTGTTCGCCGTTGGTGCCAAAGTCATATGCGGCCGGGAAGTTGAATGAAAGCACTTCTGCCTCTGCTGTGTCGTTGAACACCCTGCCAACCTCACTGCCGTTTACCTTTATGATGTAGCCATAGGCAAACTCAACCGTTTGAATTGAAAGAACATAGCCCGAGTTTTGTGCAAGTTCGGCAACAGATGCGCTGTAATCCAGCCTAATTGGCGCACTTGCAAGTTGCTGTGAAACATAGAACGTGTCGCTGCCGTATTCTTCACTTGGCAAATAGTTGTTTTCATCAACCGGCCAAGACTTAACCTCAATCACATAGTAACCAGCATCAAGTTGCTGTGAAATGTTTTGAGATGTGCTGAAAGTTTGTGGCTGAACTTCAGAGGTGTTAAAGGTTTCGTCAGTTTCATAAATGTTGTAAACATATTCCGCGCCATTCACCGCACTCCATTGATATTGTGTCTGCTCCAACAGCCCCCCGTCAAGATTTTGCATGGTTGGGCATTCAAGCATGGTCAGCAATTTTTGTGCAACTGATGGTGAAACCTCTTCACCTTCAACCGGTGTTCTTGTTGCTGTGATTTCAATGTTAAACTGTTGGGTTTCGCCATAAGCCTCTTTTGTTATTTTGCCAATGTTCAAAACTGTTTTGCCGGCCTCGTTAGAAACCTGAACATCTTGAACTTCAATGTCGTTAACTTTAACAATGTATGCGTTTGCATTTTCAACATCGTCAAATTGCAGGATTGAATTTCCCTCTTCATCAAGGCTGTGTTGCAAATTGGTGATTTGGGCAAGATAGTAAACATCGCAAATTCTCTCTTCATCGCTCATAACTGCTTGCGAAGTGCTGTATCCTTCAAATCCAAACAGCCCGTTTTCAAGTGTTGGAACTGCCTGCACTGTGAAAACATTTTCGCCCTCAAACAAATCAAATTCCTGCGTCAAGGTGTAAACGCCGTCCTCGGCCTCGCCAGTAAACTCAAAAGTGAAAGAAAGGTTGTTTTGCCTTACGATAAAGCGCTTATTATATGGCGAATTGGTTGAAAAAGTTATCCTCGCCCTGCCGTCAACAATTTCAACATCCGCCTCAACATTTTTAACCTTACCAACAAGTTCGCTGTAAAGTTTTTGGTTGCCGTTTAAATATCCTTGCTGCGCCATTGCCTGATAGGTTAATCTGTAAACGCCTTCCTGCATGCCAGGCAAAATGCTGGAAGTATCCTGGGTTCTAAACTCGGTGGCGTTTTCGCCTGTTGGAGTTGTGACATTCAGCACATATTCCTCTGCGCCCTCAACTCCTTGCCAAGATAAACTTTCTCCTGAAACAGAAATCTGCGGAGTGGTGAGTTTTTGAACAGTTTGAGTAAGCGTTTTCGACTGCCCTTGTGCGCTGGTCAAAACCAGCCTCACCTCTATGCTTTCTCCCTCGTCAAAATATGTAAAATCATATGTATGCTGGCCGCCCGACACCTCTCTTTGCACGCCGTCAATAGCAAGAATCCCATCACCGACTCCCGCCCAAGAGATTGTCGCTTGTTGCGAACCGAACTCGCTGCTACTTTCAACCGTGAGGTTGGTTGCGCCTTGCGTCAAATCAAAGTAAAAGGAGATGCCCGAAGAGAAGTTGGATGCGTCCACATTCTCGCCGCTCAGTGCCCTAACGCTTACGGTGTATTCTCCCGCTTGCTCAACGCGGTAAGAGTTTGTTTGTGCCTGCACCAAACTCTGCTCTCCGTTTAAAGAAATTTGCAATTCGTAATTTGCCGCAACGCTTTCGCCATTGACGGTTATGTCACTTTTATCCCAAGTCAGCACTCCGTCATTTGTCACTTTCAAATTGGTTGGCGTTAAGAATTTGTATTTGACATAAACCTCCATGGCGTCGATGAACATGTCGCCGTCATACGCGCTAACAACCGCCCTGCCGCTTTGCTGCGCAACAAAAGTTTGCTGCTCGGTTAAAGACAGCACCTGCTCGTTATCGCTAACAAACGACAACTCGTTATCAGCCGAGATATAATCGTTTGGGTCAAACTCTTCGCCTACCGACAAGGTTATGCTGTCTTGGCTGAACTGGCATTCGTAATCAAATTTATTAGAACAAGCGGTCAAACAAAAAAAAGCCAATATCACAATCACTGTGATAATTGACATTAGTGCCGCTTTGGTTTTTGTCATTTGCATTTTCACAAGATTATTTTAACACTTTTCAAAGTTTTTTATCAAACGAAATTAAATATATTTTATATTATTTTAAAAATTTTTAAATGTATTTTTTTGCCCAGTCTGGTTTGGCAATAAAAACTTTTTGCGTTAAATAATCAAAATTTTCATTGATTTTTTTAATTTTTAAATAAAAACAGTGCAATTTTTGATATTTTTGCTTAAATTTTTTGTTAATTTGGTTTTTTCCATATTTTCCATCTCCAATTATTGGAAAACCCATGTAGGCAAGATGCGCCCTGATTTGATGCGTTCTTCCTGTAAGCAAATCCACCTCAACCAAACTTGTTTGCTCGCCAGCCTTAACGGTTTTAAACCTTGCCGAAATTTTAACCGCCTTCTGCACAAAAGATGGATATATTTTCACTTCGCTGCGCTTTGAATCCTTAACCAAGTAGGCACTTATCTCTTCGCCATTGAAATTTGGCCTGCCAAAAACCTCACAAACATACTTTTTTTGAATGTTGTGGTTTTTAAAAGCCTGTTTTAAAGCATTTTCCGCCTCTTTTGTTTTGGCAAGTATAACAATTCCTGTGGTGTTTCTGTCCAGCCTATGCACTGCAATGGTTTTTGTGCACTCTTCCAAACTGTTTTCACCCTGCACCTCAATGCCCGCACCTTTGTTCACGACAAGCACATTTTCATCTTCATAAATCGTTTCAAACTTAGGCTGAGGAGCCTCTTCGCAAAACACAACCACGCTTTGCCCTGCATAAACAAAGTCGTTTTCATTTAATCTTACGCCATCAAGTTTCACATCTTTATTTTTTAAAATTTTATTAGTTTGCGCACTTGAAAACCCATAATTTAATAAAAAATCACGAATTTTTTGATTTTTTTGAACATTTATTTGTAATTTTTGCATAATTATTTATTCAAGATTTTTTAAAATCTTTTTTCTCCTTGAATATATCATATCATAAAATGCGCAGAATTGCATATTTTTTTTGTTAAAAAAATATATATTTGTAGGAGGAAATATGGCTGAATTTGTTTCAATCGAAAATCAAAATTTAATTGTAATAAAGGGCGCAACAAAGGTGTGCTCTTCCACTCAAAGTCAAGCCGTAGTGCAAAGCGGCGACACAACCATCACAATCTCGGGCAGCGACATGGAGGTTAAAAAACTTGACCTAGACGGCAAAGAGGTTTGTTTTGCAGGAAAAATAAACAATGTAAAGTTTTCAAGCAAGGCTGATAAGCAACCGCTGCTGAAAAGGATTTTTAAATAATGCTTTACTCCACGCTGTCTCAACCCCTAGTTTTTTTGTGCATGTTTGCCAGTGGCCTGGCAGGCGGGCTTACATTTGTGTTTACCAGACTAATCTCTTTTGCTTGCAAAAACAATAAAGCGGTTTTGCAGATTGGTTATTTTTTCAGCGCGCTAAGTTGCGCCGCAATCTTTTATTTTGTAAACCTTTCCGTAAACTACGGAGAACTTAGGTTTTTCGCGCTTGCAACCTTCGTTATCGCTGTAACTATTATGCAATTCGTTTTAAGCAAAACTTTTGGCAAACTTTTTAAATTGTGCTATAATAAATTCCATGCAAGAGGAAAAAACAAAAAAAATTCTTAAAATTGTTGCTTGGGCACTGTTTGTTTTGGCAATTATCGCCATAATTGTTATGTGCATTGTCTCCGCCGTTATTAAACAGGACGCTCAGTCTATTCAAGACGACAACCAGCAAATTGAAGACATCTTAGGAGAAGAGGAAGAGGTCTCTATCCTATTAAATTTAAAATAGCATCTCCATATTTATAATAGAACAGGGCAGAAACATAGCCTTGTTCTATTTTTTCAATCAGCCATTGCGACAACATAAATTGACTGATGCAAATAAGCACTGCGGTGAAGATTAAATAAATTGCAAGTCCCATCACCACCCCAAAAATAAAGCCTAGCGCCCTGTCTGTTACGCGAAGAAATTTGATTTTAACCTTGCTTAAATAAATTTGTAATATTTTTAGCAAAAAATAAACCACGATAAGTATTATCGCAAACGCAATCACTTTCATAAATAAGTTGTAAAGCCGTGGCACCATCAAACTACTGACGGTAAAGTTTCCAGTAAAGGTTATGTTTTCTATAACGCTTGTAAGAATAGTTTTTACAAAATATGGCATATCACTTTCTTGAATAAAGGCAAGCATCTGCTCGCTGTTTTCAAACTGTTGAGAAACCAAGCCTTCATCCAACCCACTTAAAATTGATGTAACCCAGTTTGAAATAGGTTGCTCAATAAAACCCGCCTCCACAAAAATTTGTGCCAGCCACGACGCCATGAAAAAGGCTATTACCGCCGCAAGCGCCAACGAAAACAATGAAAACACACTTTTCACAAAGCCTTTAAACGCACCTTCCACCGAGGCTGCCGCCAAAATTGCAATTAAGATTGTGTTCACCCTTATTTTTTTGACTACTTGAAAATTTTTTTGCAAATTTTAATTGACAATTATTGTTTTGAATGTTATTATATCTAACGCAAACAGTTTTTCTCCCTCCCTAACTGATTTGCAAAGCACAAAAGAGTTGCGATTAGCCAATTTCGGCTTTTCGCAAAATTCTAGGCTTTTCGCCCCTAACTTACAAGTGAGGTGAAGGCCAAACCAACACAACAACTTAATATTTGCCTCCTTAACATGAGGCTGAACGCCAAGGGCGATAGCCCTGCGTACGGAGCGAAGCGTAGTTAAACCGATAGGTCGGTTAACCAGCCGAGCGCTCATTCTACAACTTAATATGCCTCCTTAGCTCAGCGGTGGAGCACTCGGCTGTTAACCGATAGGTCGTAGGTTCGAATCCTACAGGGGGCGCCAAACTTAACACGACTGCATATTAAAGTCGTGTTTTTTATTAAAAATTCGCATATTGACAAAACGTCCTTACGGTGCTATAATTTTCATATCAAATGGAGGAAATTATGCGCTATATTTACAAACACACAAGGGATAAATCAATTTCTTCGCCTGCCGAGTGCTCTTGGAAGGCGGTTGTTAAAGCACGCTTAGGCAGAAATTTAAAAATTAAACTCAAAGAAAAAACAAAGGCTGTAAAAAAACCTAAGTTTATTTACACTTTTGGAACATATGACACAACATCTCTCTCTGCTTATAACGATTTTGAAATTAACAGATTGAGCATGATAATGACAGGGCTAATCAAAGATTGCACTACAAAATATTACAACAATCCAAAGCGCGTTGAATATGCTTTGCAAAAAGCCCCATATGTGCTTTTTACTGACAAAACATTCAAGAGTGTTTATTCTCACACAATGGATGTTTTGGTTTCTCGAAAAGCAGAAAAATTGTTAAGGCACAGCAAGGGCTCAGCCTCAGCAAACTCAAAATTGGAAAATTACAAAAAATCTCTGCAAAACCTTTACGACTGGAAACAAACTCAACTTGAAATTGATTTAAGTGAAATTAAAATGAATAATATGATTCAACAACATGTTGATAACAAACATGCGCCTTCGACAAAAGAACCAGGTTATAATTCACCCGCAAAAAATCCACAAACAATAGAAAAAACCGATTCTAGAACATTATAAAAAAAATAGGCTGACGCCTATTTTTTTGTTTATCCTTCCAAAGAGCCAACAGTTCTTGGGAAGATTTCCACATCACGAATGTTTGAAATGCCTGTTAAATACATAACCATTCTTTCAAAACCAAGCCCATAGCCTGAATGTTTGTTTGTGCCATAGCGGCGAGTATCTAAATACCACTTATAGTCTTCCTCTTTTAATCCAAGTTCAGCCATGCGCGCTTTTAACACATCAAGTCTTTCCTCTCTTTGGCTGCCGCCAATAAGTTCTCCAATCGCTGGAACAAGCAAATCCACTGCGGCAACAGTTTTGCCGTCATCGTTTAAGCGCATATAAAACGCCTTGATCTCTTTTGGATAGTTGGTTAAAAACACCGGTTTTTTGTAAACCTCTTCGGTGAGGTATCTTTCATGCTCTGACTGCAAGTCCACTCCCCACTTAACCGGGAAAACAAATTTTTTGTCGGCCTTTAAAAGGATGTCTATCGCCGTGGTGTAATCCAGCCTTACAAACTTACTTTCAACAATGTTTTTAAGCCTTTCAATCAAGCCGTTGTCGACAAACCTGTTTAAAAACTCCATTTCGTCTTTGCAGTTTTCAAGAACATATGAAATAACATATTTCACCATTTCTTCTTCGTTATCCATAAGTTCATCAAGTTCACAGAAGCACATCTCTGGCTCCATCATCCAAAACTCTGCTGCGTGGCGTGTGGTGTTGGATTTCTCTGCCCTAAAAGTTGGGCCGAAAGTATATGTTTTTCCAAAAGCGTGGGTTAAACACTCTTCGTTAAGTTGCCCCGAAACTGTTAAAGATGCTTTTTTGCCAAAAAAGTCTTTTGAATAGTCCACCTTGCCGTCTTTCATTGGCACTTTTTGCAAATCCAAGGTTGTAACTTGAAACATTTCGCCCGCGCCTTCACAATCACTGCCAGTGATGATTGGAGTGTGAATGTAAACAAAATTTCTTTCATTAAAAAACTTGTGAATGGCAAATGCGGCAACAGAGCGAACTCTAAAAACGGCATTAAAAAGGTTGCCTCTTGCGCGAATGAAAGGAATGCTTCTTAAAAACTCTATGGTGTGCCCTTTCTTTTGAAGAGGATAGTCAGTGGCGCTTTCGCCAAGCACCTCCGCCTTGTCTGCATTGATTTCAAAAGGCTGTTTTGCCTGAGGGGTTACAATAACCTTGCCCACGATTTCAAAAGACGCCCCGACATTTTGTTTTACAAGATAGTCATAGTTTTCAAGTTTTGCCCTCTCTAAAACAATCTGCACACTTTTAAATGCGCCGTCGTTAAGTTCAATAAAACCAATGTTTTTGCTGTCGCGAACTGTTCTTGCCCAGCCACAAACTTTGATGGTTTTGCCATCATATTTTTCAAAATCTTTTTGCAAATCTTTTAATTCAACTCTTTTCATTTCTTTTCCTCTAAATCTAATTTAATATGAACATCTCTAAGTTGCTCATCAAACGGCCTGGATGGTGAACCCATAAGCAAATCCCTTCCATTTTTGTTGAGTGGGAATGCGATAACCTCACGCATGCTCTCTTGGTTCATGATTGGCATAAGCATTCTGTCAAAGCCGAAAGCGGCTCCCGCGTGTGGAGGAGCGCCATACTGGAAGGCATTGTAAAGCGCTGGGAATTTACTTTCCACAACCTCTTTTGGATAGCCTGCAATCTCAAACGCTTTAACCATAATTTCAGGCGAATGATTTCTTATTGCCCCCGAAAGCATTTCATAACCATTGCAAACAAGGTCATATTGATAAGCCACAATATCAAATGGATTTTTGTTATTAAGCGCTTCCAGTTCGCCCTGCGGCATTGAGAATGGGTTATGCGCAAAGTCTGGCTTTCCGGTGTCTGGATTTTTTTCATAGAATGGAAAGTCAACAATCCAGCAAAACTCAACTTTGTTTTTGTCTATGATGTTAAGTCTTTCGCCAAGTTCGTTTCTAAGTGCGCCCGCAAGGTAGATGGCCTTTTCCTCTTCGTCTCCAACAAAAATCACCGCCTCACCCTCTTTCAAAGCGAATTTATTTTGAAGGGTTTGCTTTTGCCATTCGGTCAAAAGTTTTGAGATTGAGCCCGTCATCTGCCCCTCGTTTATTTTTACCCAAGCGGCACCTTTTCCTTCAATGGACACAACAAATTGACCAATTTCGTCAAAGAATTTACGAGATTTTTGCTTTGCGTCAATTTTAATTGCTTTAACTGTTTTGCCCTTTAAGAATGAGATTTCGCTGTTTTTGAAAAACTCAGTTTCATCACTAACTGTTAAAGGATTTCTTAAATCTGGTTTGTCGCTGCAATATTTTTCCATAGCGTCGCGCCATTTAATTCTTTTAAAAGGTGGCTTGCTAACCTGCAAAGATGTAAAGTTTTCAAAAATCTCGCTTGCCAAGGTTTCACAAACTTCAAAAACATCGTCCTGGGTTGCAAACGCCATTTCAAGGTCTATTTGGTAAAACTCGCCAGGCGTTCTGTCCGCCCTTGCAGCCTCGTTTCTAAAACATGGCGCAATTTGGAAGTATCTGTCAAAGCCGCTCACCATTAAAAGTTGTTTAAATTGTTGAGGCGATTGTGGAAGTGCGTAAAACTCGCCAGGCGCAAGAACGGTTGGAACAATGAAATCTCGCGCGCCCTCTGGTGATGTGTTTGCAAGAATTGGCGTTTGAAATTCTGTAAAACCAAGCGAGGTGAGCCTGTCGCGCACAAATTTTAAAATCTGCGCCCTTTTTAATATGCGGCTGTGAAGGTCTGGATGTCTTAAATCCAAAAACCTGTATTTTAACCTTAACTCTTCCTTGGTTTGAGGTGCATCAGCCACTTCAAAAGGCAGCACATTTTTGCACTTGCCCAAAATTTCAATACTGCTTGCCTCAATTTCAATGTCTCCGGTTGGCATCTTTGGGTTTTTGCTTTCCCTTTCAATAACCTTTCCTTCAACTTTAATCACGCTTTCTTTAACCACATCATTAAGAAGTTTTTCATCCCTCACCAAAATTTGTGTGATGCCGTAATTATCTCTAAGCGTTAAAAAAGTTATTCCGCCAAGTCTGCGAATTGAGTTTACCCAGCCAGACAACCTAACCTCTTTGCCAACATCTGCAATTCTAAGTTCTTCGCAAGTGTGAGTTCTATATTTGTTTTGTTTCATATTTCTCTCCTTATAAAAAACGCCTAACACTTTTATCAGTGTTAGGACGAAAAATAACTTTTCCGCGGTGCCACCTAACTTGCCAAACGGCCACTTAAATACATGCTTTAACGGGCTATCCCGACCAAACTTGGAAAACTGTTCTTTGGGTTTAATGCTTGACGCAAGCGGTTTTCACTATCCCGCCTCACTGTTTGCCGCTTAGAAAACTTACTCTGTTTTTCCTCAAACGCTTGATAGAAGAATTATATTAACTTGCCCACTTTTTGTCAAGCGCATTTGCCTAGTTGTTTTCAAGTTTTCCGTTTTGAATTTTGATTATTTTACCCTCACAAAAACTCTCGTCAGTGGTTGTGATGAAAGTTTGGCAGCGAGAGGTAAATTTAAGCAGTCTTTGTCTGCGCTCTGCGTCCAGTTCCGAAAAAACATCGTCCAAAATCAGCACAGGATACTCTCCAGTTCTTTCCTTGATGATTTCAAGTTCGGCAAGTTTAAGCGAAAGCGCTGCCGTTCGCTGCTGACCTTGCGAGCCAAAGTTTTTTACTTCAACATCATTTAAATATATGTCGATGTCGTCTCTATGCGGGCCAAAAGTGGTGTAGCCAAGTTTAAAATCTTTTTCAAAACTCTTTTCAAGTTTTGCAACATACTGCTCTTCACTTTCTATTTTAATGCCGCAATATTCCACTCTCAAACTTTCACCGTTTGAAATATATTTGTTTGCCATGTCGGCATACGGCGCGATTTTTTCAACAAACCTCGCCCTTTCTTTTGCAATTTTTATGCCGGCGGAGGCTATTGCCCTGTTCCAAATGTCGATGGTTTCCAAAACCACCTCTTTGTTTGGAGTGGATTTTAAAAGTTTGTTGCGGTTGTCCAAAATTTTTTCATACCTTGAAAGCAGGTAAAAATATTTTTTGTTGGTTTGTGAAATGTCGATGTTCATAAACCTGCGCCTTTCCTCTGGGCTGTCTTTAACAAGTTTAAGTTCGTCTGGCGAAAAAAACACGATTGGCACTTCGCCCAATACATCACCTATTCTGCGAATGTTGATGCCGTCCATCTTCACCGATTTTTTTGCGCCTTTTTGTAAAATAACCTTAATTTGCTTTTGCCTTATTTGATTGCTAGCGTTAAGGGTGATGCTTCCGTTTTCCTTGCCCCATGAAATAAGTTCTTTTTCCTTGCCCCTAAAACTTTTACCAATGCAGGCAAAATAGATTGCTTCAATCAAATTTGTTTTTCCCTGTGCGTTTTTTCCCACCAAAGAATTTACGCCGGGGCTAAACTGCACCTGCGCATGAGTATAGTTTCTAAAATTTTCAAGTTTCAAAGAGGTTATTTTCACGTTTTTATTATAACATATTTAAAAATGTTTTTGCCTTTTTATTGGATTTTGTAACAAAAAAATTATTTTGCGATTTTATCTCACCCTTGCTTGACTTAAAAGGCTTTGTTGAGTAAAATTAAAGTAAGGAAAAATTATGCAAGAGATAAACAACCTATGGAATATTGTTTTGGAAAAGTTGGAACTTTCAGTTTCCAATGTTTCTTTTGTTATGTGGTTTAAACCTTTAAAAGTTGTGGATATGACGGACGGCAGCACATTGTATCTTTCCACAAAATCCACTTTTGCCAAAAACCAAATCTTGAAAAACTACTTTGACAAGTTGAAATCTGCCACCGCAGATGTTTTTGGCGAGAATGTGGAAATTGAAATTTTAGACCCAGCAGAAGAGGCCGAATACATCAAAAAAAATCAGCCAAAAGCATCAACTTTGGATGTTGAGGCAAACAAAAACCCTTTCAACCCAAAATACACCTTCAACAACTATGTGGTTGGCAAATGCAACCAAACTGCATATGCCGCAGCCCGCGCTGTTGCTGAAAATCCTGGCAAAAGTTTTAACCCTCTGTTCATCTATGGCGGGGTTGGGCTTGGAAAAACCCACCTTTTGCACGCAATTGGCAACTATATTCGTGAGGCAAACCCAAGGCTTAAAATTAAATATGTAACCTGCGAGCAGTTCACCAACGACTATATCGAATCTCTTGGCTCGGCAAGCAAAGCCAAAACCTATTCACAATTTAGAGATAAGTATAGAAACTGCGATGTGCTTATGGTTGACGACATTCAGTTTATTTCCAAAAAAACCAGTACTCAGGAAGAATTCTTCAACACTTTTAATGATTTGCATCAATATGGCAAACAGATTATAATTTCTTCCGACCGCCCACCAAAGGAAATTGAAACACTTGAAGAAAGGCTTCGCTCTCGCTTTACAATGGGGCTTATTCAAGATTTGCAGTCGCCTGACTTTGAAACGAGGGTGGCAATACTAAGAAAGAAATGCCAAATTGAAAAATATTCAATCACAGATGAAGCGCTTTCCTACATCGCCGACAAGATAGACTCCAACGTGAGAGAACTTGAAGGCATGCTTTCAAAAGTTTGTTTTCTTTCAAACCTGATTGGCAAAACCACAGCCGATTTAAACGATGTTAAAGAGGCTTTTGACGACAAGTATGAAGAAAAAAATGAGGGCGGTGCAAACGCAGACCAGATTATTTCGGCAGTTTGTGAATACTTTGACATTTCAAGGGCAGACATTGTTGGCAAGAAAAAATCAAAGGACATTGTTGAGCCGCGCATGATTGCAATCTATATGATAAGTGACATGCTTGAACTTCCACTGGTTTCCATCGGCAAAATTTTTGGAGGCAGAGACCACACCACAATCATGCACGCAAGAGACAAAATCACCGACGAAATGAAACACAACCGAAAAACACAAACCTTTGTTGGTGAGATTAAAAAAATGTTAACAAGTGGATAACTTTTCCCGTTTACGCACATAGTTATAAACAACTTGTCCACAAAAGATGAAACTATATATTGTGTCAAAAATGTCATTTTAGCAGCAATTAAACACAATAAATAGCGGCAAACAAAAACTTGTCCACATTTGCACATTCACCTATTATTAAGTCTAGTATTTAAAAAAATTAAAAAATAATATATCAAGGGCGCGCGCCAAAGGAGAAACGAAAAATGTTATTAAATTGTATGGGTCTTGAACTATCGGATGCTTTCTTAAAAGTTAGTAAAGCAATTTCAAACAAAGTTACAAATCCAATCTTGGAAGGAATTAAAATTTCGGCAGAGGATAACGAACTCACTCTTTCAGCCACAGACACAGACCTTTCTATTGAAAAGAAAATTAAAGCCGACATCAAAGTGGAAGGCGAAACAGTTGTGCCTGGAAAGTTTATCACCGAGTTTGTTAAAAAACTTTCGAACTCTGACATCGAACTTGAAGTAAACGAAAAAAATCAACTGCTTATTCGCTATGACGGAAACGAAAGCGTTATTCAATGCTATAACCCTGTTGAATACCCAGGCTTCAAAAAACTTAAAACCGACGAGTGGTTTGGCGTGTCTCAAAAAGATTTAAAAACCCTCATCAGCAAAACCATTTTCTCAGTTGCAATGGATGACTCTCGCCCAATCCTCAAAGGTGTGCTGTTTGACATCGACCAAAAGGAAATCAATGCAGTTGCGCTTGACGGATACAGGCTTGCGAAAGTTAAGAAAAAAGTTTCCGCTAACATCAAAAAACAAATTGTAATTCCAACAAGGTCTTTGAACGAAATTTCCAAACTTTTGGAAGATAGCGATGAAATCATAAACATCTACATCGACGCGAACGCAATCATGATTGACACAGCTGACACAAAAATTATTTCCAGACTTTTGGAAGGCGATTTTGTAAACTATAAACAAATAATTCCAATGAACTATGAAACCTTTGTGATTGTAAACAAAAATCAACTTGAAGATGCACTTGAAAGGGTTTCGCTTTTAAGTAAAATTGGTCAAAACAACTTTGTTAAATTTGACATCAAAGAATCCAGCCTAAATCTCACCTCAAACTCGGAAATTGGAAACATCAAAGAAAAAATCTCAGCAGTGCTTAACGGCAAAGATGTTACAATTGCGTTTAACCCAAGGTTTATTCTTGAAAGTTTAAAAGCCAACAGTGAAGAGTTTGTTAAACTTTGCTTAAACACAGCATCCAACCCATGCGTGATTGTTCCAACAGAGGGCGACGAATTTCTATATCTCATTCTGCCAGTTAGAATGTTTGGATAAAAGAGCGTTCGCTCTTTTTTTTACCCCTCCGTCAAAAAACGATTTAATGTGGCAAAAGAAAAATTAAATTGCACAAAAAAATAAAATAAAATATTTTTAAGCAAATTTTTTGCCTTACGATAAAAGCAAAAAGAGTTGACAAAGAATTCAATTTGCTTTATACTAAAACGGTTACTAACTTTTAAGGAGGAAAGACCATGAAAAGAACATATCAGCCTAAAAAAGCAAAAAGACAAAAAGTTCACGGTTTTAGAGAAAGGATGAGAACTAAGGGCGGAAGAAATGTTTTGAAAAGAAGACGCGCCCGTGGAAGAAAAAATCTTGCTGCATAAGGAACAAAAATATGGACCACAGACTGAAAAAAGCGAAACAATTTTCTTATATCTATAAAAAAGGCAAAAGGGCAAACAGCCAGCACTTTACGCTTTTTTCAGTAGAAAGCAAATTTAAAACCTATAAGATTGGATATTCAATTTCAAAAAAAATTGGCAAAGCAAACAAAAGAAATTTGTTAAAACGCAGACTGCGTGAGGTTGTTAGAACTCTCTCTCTTCCAAAAGACAATCACAATTATGTTTTACTTGCAAAAAATGGTGCAGCAGAACTTAGTTTTGAAGAGATTAAAAATCAAGTAGTCAGCCTGTTTGAAAAATGAAATACATTTTAGTTCCGTTAAAGTTTATTTGTTGTTTGCCAATTTATTTTTATAAATATCTAATCTCTCCCCTGCTTCCAAAAGTTTGCAGATTTACGCCAAGTTGTTCAAATTACTTTATTGCGGCGGTGCAATATTTTGGAATTATAAAAGGCCCGATTTTAGGAGTTAAAAGGCTGCTAAGATGCAGGCCGGGAGTTTGCGGAGGATACGACCCTCTTCCAATCAACATAAAAGGAGACAGTAAATGGCTACTTTAAGCGCCATATTATCAGTCGCAGAGCCAACAGGTGTTTGGCAGACGATTATAAAAGCATTTGAAGCAGGTGTAGGAAGTTATATTCTTGCAGTTGTTTTAATTACGCTTATAATCAGGCTTATTTGGGCGCCGCTTGACACAATCAACAAAAAACTCAACAAAAAGAACGCGCGCATCCAAGCCAAAATGCAGCCAGAACTTGAAAAAATTAAAGCCAAGTATGGCGCAGACAAAAACCTGTTAAACAGAAAAACACAAGAGGTTTACAAGCGCTATAACTTTTCCATGACAGGCAGTTGCCTATTTATGATTTTGTTTTTAGCGTTGAACCTGCTCATATTCTTCTCGTTGTTTGCAGGGTTAAACTCAATGGCAGATTACAAAATCAGTCAAGAGTATGATTACTTAAAATACAATTATGCAAATGTTTTAAACCTAACCGACCAGCAATATAACGAGCAAAACACAGCCTTCTTTGAGCAGTATGGAACTTTAACCTTTGAAGTTATAGATAATCAAATCGTTGCTAAAAATGCCGAAGGAGAAATTATTGCACAAACAGAATATAAAACCGATTTTTCATACACAACAGATGAAAATCAAGTTGACGGCGAAGGAAATGTAATTCTAGATGAAAACGGCCAGCCATTAAAGGTTGTTGTTTCAAGTGATAAGGCGATTTACGATTTGGTGACAAAATTTGTTTCTCCTCAGCCACAAACAAACGAGAATGGTGAAGTTGTTACTGGCGAGAACGGAGAAACAATTTATGAAGAAAAATATGTTGGCGATGAAATTTTAATAGGAGAAGTAACATACAAACAGGTAATTGATAGTTATGTAACAAGATATATTGTAACTTGCTATGAAAACCGCCCAGAAAAATCATCTTTCCTTTGGATAGAAAATTACTGGATTGCAGATAGCCCATTCAAAAACTCAATCTTCACATATGACGAGTTTGTTGGCGAAATAGGTTCAAACAATGTAAGCGAATATGAACAAGTTATTTACAACTCTTTTATGTCTAATCTTGACGCACAAGTTGGCAGAGTAAACGGATATTTAATATTGGCAATCCTAAGTGTTGGAATAAGTTTCCTTTCAATTTTCCTTGGCAATTTGACAGGCAAAAAGAAAGGCGAGAAAACAAAACAGCCAACAGGCGGCAAAGTTATGATGATTGTTTTGCCAATAATCATGGGTATATTTGCAATATTCTACAACTCTGTGTTTGCAATTTACCTTGTTGTTGGTCAGGCAATCAACGCTGCACTTGCTCCACTTGAAAACTTAATAATCAACAAGTGGGACGAGCACGACGAAAAGAAACAGCAAGAAAAGCAAAATTCAGTTGTATCTTACAGAAGAAAGTGATATAATCAGCCTAGGAGGATGAATATGAAAACTAGCGTAGAAGCGACAGGAAAGAACATTGAACAAGCAATTGAAAACGCACTTTTTGAACTTAAAGCGCCAAGAGAAGATGTTGACATCAAAATTTTAAGTGAAGGTGGATTGTTTAAAAAAGCAAAAGTTGTTGTTAGTATTTCCCAAGATGAAATTGAAAAATATCAAAAACGCGAAAAACTGAAAGAGGAAGAAGAAAAACCTAAACCACAACCGCCAAAACCTGAGCCAAAACCAAAACCTGAAAAGGTGGAAGTAAAGAAACAAGAAAAGGTGGAGGAGCAACCAAAACCTCAACCAAAAGCAAAGCCACAAGAAGACAAGATTGAGGCAACGCAGTTTGTTGAAGGGTTGTTGAAAGCGTTTGGAAAGGATGCTCAGGTCAGCGAAATTGAGGAAGATGAGGTTGTTAAAATTGAAGTTAGCGGCGAAAACTTGAACGACCTTATTGGATACAGAGGTGAAACAATGTTTGCCCTCTCCTATCTTATGAACACAATCTGCAAACGCGGCAAGAAAAAACAGGTGTTAGATATTTGCGACTACCGCGAAAAAAGAGCGCAATCGCTTAAAAGCCTTGCAAGCAGAATGGCTGCCAAAGTGGCTAAAACAGGCAGATATGCAAAACTTGAACCAATGGATGCCAGCGAAAGAAGAATTATTCATCTTGCTCTTCAAGATAACGAAAAGGTTACCACAATGTCTAAGGGCACAGAACCAAAAAGGTATGTGATAATCTTCCCTAGGGAATATAGAGAATAAAATAGAGCGCTTTGCTCTATTTTTTTGTTGAAAAATTTTGGCAATGTGATATAATCATATACATGAATAAAACCATAGTGGCAGTGTCCACCCCTCTTGGAAAAGGGGCAATAAGCATCGTTAGAATGAGTGGAGAAAAAGCGCTGGAGGTAGCACTTAAATTTTTTAATTGCAAAGGTCAAGTTGAGCCAAGAAAAATGATTTTGGGTGAATTTGATTTGGGAGACGCGAAAGAAAAGTGCCTAATGGTTTATTTTAAAGCGCCATTCTCATACACGGGCGAAGATGTTGTTGAGTTCCAACTTCACGGCGGAATAACCGTAACCAGGATGCTGCAAGAAAGGCTTATTGAAGGCGGAGCAACGTTGGCTGAGGCGGGCGAGTTTTCAAAACGCGCATTTGAAAACGGAAAGATTTCCTTGGACGAGGCGGAGGCGATTATTGATGAAATAAACAGCGAAAGCGAAGGCGAACTTAGAAGCGCGCTTTCTTCCGCCAGCGGCAAACTTCATGAAAAAATTCGAAACCTGCAAAATCAATTAACTAACCTGCTGGCCGAGATTGAAGTGAGCATGGATTATCCCGAGGAAGATGAAAACGAAATTGTGCGTGACAGCATTTTTGAAAAGTTGCAACAAACCCAGCGTGAACTTGAAGAAATTTTAAACAATGCAAAACAGGCAAGGTTTATTAAAAATGGAATAAAGATTGCGTTGGTTGGAAAAGCCAATGTTGGAAAAAGCAGCCTGCTCAACGCGTTGATTGGAGAAAACAAAGCCATTGTAACTTCAACCGAAGGTACAACGCGCGATGTGGTGGAAGGCAGCATCGACTACAACGGAATTAGGCTAAATTTTTACGACACGGCAGGCATTAGAGAAAGCGACAACGACATTGAAAAAATAGGAATTGAAAAAAGCAAAAAAACGCTTGAAGAAAGTGATTTGGTTTTAATTATTTATGACGGAAGTGAAAATTTAAATAAAAACGATGAAAATATCAAAAAAATAATTAAAAAACCATTTATTTCTGTTATAAACAAACAAGATAAATTGCGCAAATTAAAACCGCAAGAAAACGAGATAACTGTTTCAGCGCTTCAAAAACAAAATATTCAGCAGTTAAAACAAAAAATATTTGAAACTATAATTAAAGATAAAATTGACTTTAACGGGCTTATAGTTACAAACGAAAGGCAACTTCAACACATCAAAACTGCCAAAAAGCAGGTTGATGAAATTTTTAAAGTTAAAAATGAAAGTTTGGAAATTCTTTCCATGCTGATTAAAAAGGTGTGGAACGAACTTGGAAAAATTACTGGCGAAACAGAAAATGAAGATATAATTTCGGTCATCTTTTCTAAATTCTGTGTGGGCAAATAAAATGAAGGAATTTTACGAGGCAATAGTAATCGGTGCAGGACATGCTGGCTGTGAGGCGGCGCTTGCACTTGCAAGAAAGGGACACAAAACACTGCTTTTAACCATAAGTTTAGATGCAGTGGCTTTTTTGGCGTGTAATCCATCGATAGGCGGAACGGCAAAAGGTCAACTTGTCAGCGAGATAGACGCGCTTGGCGGCGAAATGGGAAAAATTGCCGATAAAACAGCAATTCAAATTCGCATGTTAAACAGAGGCCGTGGCCCTGCTGTACAAAGTTTGCGCGCTCAGGCGGATAAAGTGGAATACCACACGCAAATGAAAAAAGTTGTGGAAAGCACAAAAAACCTGTTTTTAAAACAAGGTGAAGCCACAAAAATTGTGATTGACGGCGATAAAAGAAGTGTTATAACGGCTGTTGGTGACGAGTTTGAAGCCAAAGCAATCGTTTTTGCAACAGGTGTTTATCTCGACAGCAGAATAATCATAGGCTCTTACACCGAAAATGTTGGGCCAAACGGTTTTAAAAACGCAAAACTTCTTTCCTCTTCCCTAACCAAACTGGGATATAAACTTTTAAGGTTTAAAACAGGAACACCGGCAAGGGTAAACAAAAGAAGTGTAGATTTCAAAAACCTTGAAGAGCAAAATGGCGAAGAGTTTATTCAGCCATTCTCTTTCATGACCAAAAAACCAATAAAAAACAAGGCAAAGTGTTATTTAACCTACACAAACTTAGCCACGCACCAAATTATTTTGGATAATTTAGATAAAGCCCCAGCCATTTCAGGCGAAATTAAAGGAATTGGGCCGAGATACTGCCCTTCCATTGAAACAAAGATTGTGCGTTTCGCCGATAAGGATAGGCACCAACTGTTTTTAGAGCCGGAAGCGCTTTCCACAAACGAGATATATATTCAAGGTTTTTCAACATCCATGCCGGCCGACATACAAAAACAAATGATACACTCCTTGAAAGGATTGGAAAACGCTGAAATAATGCGTGATGCCTACGCGATTGAGTATGATTGCATAGACCCTCTTCAACTTAAACCAAGTCTTGAAAGCAAACTTCATGACGGATTGTTCTTTGCCGGGCAAATAAATGGCACAAGTGGCTATGAAGAAGCGGCAGCACAGGGTTTAATGGCAGGAATTAACGCAGCGCTGTTTTTGGAAAACAAGCAGCCTCTTGTTTTGTCGCGCAGCGAAGCATACATTGGAGTGCTCATTGACGACATTGTTACCAAGGGAACGCAAGAGCCATACCGCATGATGACAAGTCGCGCAGAATACAGGCTTTCACTAAGACAAGACAACGCAGATTTAAGGCTTACAGAAATTGGAAAAGAGGTTGGGCTAGTTGACCAAAAAAGATATAAAATGTTTTTGGATAAAAAACAAAAATTAAAAAATATTTCTTTGCTTTTAAATCAAAAGTTAAAAATTGATGAAAATTTGATTAAATTTTTTGAAAAAAATAATGAAAATCCACCAAAAAATTCAATTTCTTTAAAAGAATGCATTAAAAGGCCTAATATTGATGCGTTTAAAATCAATCAAAAATTTGGCGTTTTTAAAGATTTTGATTATGAAGTTATAAATGAAATTAACCTTATAACCAAATATGAAGGATATCTCAAACAGCAGGAAGAAGATATAGAGAAACTTAAAAAAATGGAAAGTCAAACAATCCCAGAGGATTTTGACTACACAAAACAAAAAGGTTTGAAAATTGAAACCATCCAAAAACTTACCGAGGTTAAACCAATAAACCTGGGACAAGCCTCGCGAGTTTCTGGTGTCTCCCCTGCCGACATCGCCGTGCTGGGAATTTTGGTTAAAAAACACAAGGAGGCAAAGAATGCAGAACGCAGAGACCATTAAACAAACCTTTTTAAAGCATAGGATGAAGATTTCTCAAAAACAAGCCGAAAAGTTTGAAAAATATTATCAGTTTTTGATTGAAGAAAACAAAAAATTTAATTTAACAGCAATAACAGAATTTGAAGATGTGGTTTTAAAACATTTTATTGATAGTGCTGTTGCTGTGGGCAAATTTAAAGGCAAGGTTCTTGATGTTGGCTCTGGTGCAGGCTTTCCCGGTATAGTTTTAGCAATTTTGCGAGATGACCTTCAAATTACATTGTTAGACAGTTTAAATAAAAGAGTAAACTTTTTAAACAGTTTAATAGAATTGCTTGAATTAAAAAATGTTAAAGCAGTTCATGCCAGAATTGAAGATTTTGAAGAAAAGCAGGCTTTTGATTGTGTTACAGCGCGGGCCGTGGCAAACATGCAGACATTAAGCGAATATCTGCTTCCTTTTGTAAAAATTGGCGGCAAAGCGATGATTTACAAGGGCGCAGAATTTTTT